>CALMJN010000001.1 GCA_937864385.1 uncultured Methanosarcinales archaeon
GTCAGAAGATAGATCGCAACCAGAACCCTGAGCTCACCGATCATGCTGGCGGCAAAAACGACTGCCAGAGTGGATAGCAGCTTGATCCTGGGGTCCAGGCCCTGCATAAGGCCGGCCCTCCTGGAGAAGCTCTCGGATACAAATGCCTCCTCTAAAAATCCCAGGATTCCATCGATGGTCTTTCCAACAAATCCCTTCTTGCCATGATGCCCGGCAGAGAAAGGAGCTGGCTGGACATCCACCCCGTTCATCCAGTCTGGTATCATCCTTCTCCTTGATCGTCTCCCAGCCATGCAGTCCAATCGTCGGCTTATTCTCGCGCTGCAGAGATCGGACATCAACATGCCGGGGGTTCTTAAACTGAAAAAGTGGACAAATAAAAAGATAGCGCTAGTCTTTGGCTATCCTCTTTCCTATGATATAGAGCAGACCGGCGCAGATCACAACACCGATGACAGCGGATAGTATATAAGCGGCTGATGCTGCAGTCATCGATTCACCGATTCCAGGCAGAGCATAATCCGGCATAGGTGCGCTCCAAAGCGATGAAAGCCGCTCCAGGCCGGAGGGCACAAATCCAATCTTCTCCTCAAGCTCCTCATTTCCCCATTCGCCAAATGTCTCTCCGACGGCCAAGAGCCCCAGTGGAGCCAAAATGATGAGTGCAACCAATCCGATGGCCAGGTTCCTCACTGTCTTATCCATGGTCTTACCTCACGCCGTGCTTGATTTCCTCATTCTCATCTTCTGAGCCGATCTCTCACCATAAAGAAGAGTGCTGTCCGTCTTCTGGATGTAGGCAAAGATCAATGCCGTGACGATAGCCTCGAGAATGGCGAATCCGAGTAAATGCTCCAATAGCATTGCAGGGACTGTAATATTAAGGGAATAAGGCATGTAAATAGGGACTCCTTCCGCAGTGCGATGCAGTAAGGGCTGGATTCCAAACATAAATCCGGTTATGCCCGCGGCAATGGTAAGTGATATGTAGCCGGCTAAAGCAGCGGCAATGACCCTTCGGGAAGAGGTGATGTCAGTACTTCCACTGAGGATTTTGTAGACGTAATAACCCACAAAGGGCATCACTACAGCCATATTGAAGCAATTGGCTGCGATTGCCGTGATGCCTCCGTCGCCGAACATCAGAGCCTGCAGCACCAAGGCAACAGATATTGCTATCACTCCTGCCCAGGGCCCGAGAACAATGCCGACTATTGCAGCACCCACGGCATGTCCGGTGCTGCCTCCGGGAATGGGGACATTGAACATCATAATTACAAATGAGAACGCTGCAGCCAGCGCCAGCAGGGGAACCTGCCTGGACCTCAGCTCTGAGCTGAGCTTTCTTCCCGCATAATACCAGATGGGGATCATTATGATCCACATGGCGATATAAGTGTATGGACCTAAATAGCCATCAGGAATGTGCATGATTTCACCAAGTTTAACGAAATTCATTCGATTATAAAAGGATATCCTAATTTGATCTAGTAATACTATCTTCAATGCTGTATGCTTAAAGTAAGCAATTGAATAAATCACAATAGTTTTTTGACATTTCTAATATCTAAATCAATATCATTATGTTGTATAGGAGGCCACGAAAATCAATAAGTTTTTTCAAGACAGGATATTAAAGCTCCCATCTTATGTGCCTGATTCGCGAGATACCTCTAAGAGGAGATCAGAAGCATGCCACTTCGTTTTCATATCAAGAGAACTCAATTTGTGCAGCATATTAACTCGAAGCGCTATATTTAATAAATGGTTTCCTGAATCATCTATGAAGTTTGTGCTCTCAATTAATACCATATCTTGAAATTTATGTAAATTTCTTACAATTGAAAATAATTATCAGATATCTTAAAATAATAGAATTAATTCATACTAACAACCAGATACAGAAGGAGGGAGTAATCTTGGGAATAAAATGCATATCATTGCTCATTCTCATTGCTCTGATGGGCATGGCCGCAGCTGATAGCGAGGAGGAACAATCAGAGCAAAATGATTCAGCGTATGATAATCCAAGCATATGGGAAGAAAAGAGCCTGAATTTCAATCTCGAGCAGAATGTGATAGGTAAGGGTTTTTTTAATTTCTATAAATATACCCATATGCCAGATGTTCTCGGTACTGAGGGTCGCCTGTTCAATGGCGTTGAGGCAAAAAACAAAGCGCACGGCAGCGGCCAGATTGATAAATCCTCTACCATATATGCCGCGAGTTCTTACAGCAATAAGACCTGGATTGACGGCGCCATCGATGAAGATGGAGAGGAAATTGAGGATGAAGAAGAGTCAACAAGCCAAATTCAGATCAGTGATGAGAGCAAATTGACATATAGTCCGCTGCTCATAAGCATAGGATCCCGGTATTATAACCAACATCCAGTGGTCATCAATTCCCTATTGAAAGAAGAAGACTGGATGAAAAATCGCAATAGAATGAACTCCCTGCATCATCAGGTTGATTTTGCCCATGGTCTCACCAAGCTGCTGGATGCTCAGGCGGATGCTGACACCAACTCCATGAATATCGAAGAAGACATGGTTGATGGCCGGGCGCATTTTGGAGTGCTCCAGCTCGAGGAAATTCCAGTGGACGAAGAGCCAGAAGAAGATTCGGAAGAGGAAGTGTCCGAGGAAGACGAATCGATCGAGGATGCTCCAGAGGAGGTTCAGGTTCTGGGTTTGGCGATGAAAGCCTGGAAGAAGCCTCTGATAGAGATCGATGAGGATTATGTGGGCAGCTACCATATAGAGAAAAATATGACTTTATCTACTGTCGAGGAGGAAGAAGAGGAAGAGGATCCTTGGCTGCCCTGCTGCTATGGTGGATTTAGCGACATGGAGGAAATGGATGCTAAAGCCTTTAAATCGACTGAGGGCATCTTCGATTGCACTTGCTTCAGAGTCCCTGGCAAAGCGCAATTTGCCGGCCCTCAGTCTATTGTCTTCTCCTCCTAATCTTTCTCCTCTTTTGCAATGCCGCCAGTCTCATCGGTTTTAATCAGCCAGAGGTCCTCATAGGCCTCATAGCCCGCTCCCGATGATTCCGTCAGGCCGGCAATGATGTAGCCGCCATCATCGGTCAGCTTCACCGATCGGCCCAAATCTCTGTTCGCCCCTCCATAGGATCTCTCCCAGAGCATGGTGCCGTTTCTGTCCGTCCTGACCAGCCAGATGTCACCGCTGCCTACGTCTGAAGAATAGGTGACTCCGGCGATGATAAATCCCCCATCCTTTGTCTGCTGCACCGATTCCCCCCAATCCCTATCCGATCCTCCATAGCTCTTATCCCAAAGCTTATTTCCGTTTTCATCGTACTTTATCAGCAAGAGATCCTCGTTGAGGTTGCCGGAAAGAGATGCAGTCAGTCCTGCGACGATATAACCACCTTCGGTGATCGGCTGGATACAGTAGCCTTCCGCTCGTCCTGCCCCGGCAAAGGTTGTCTCCCAGAGCTTGCTGCCGTTTCCATCAAACTTGATCAGCCATAAATACTTATCATCAAGCAGACCGGTGACGATATAGCCTCCATCTAAGCTCTGCTCCACCGACCTGCCCCAATCGGAGCCAGAGTCTCCCAGATTTATATCCCATATCTTGCTGCCGTTTTTGTCCGTCTTGATCAGATAGAGGTCTCCGCTGCCCGCTACGGACGAGCTTATCCGGTCGGTTACTCCGGCGATGATAAATCCTCCATCCTCTGTCTGCTCTACCGATTCTCCCCAATCCTCTCTCTGTCCTCCGAAGGTCTTATTCCAGAGATCGCTGCCGTTTTCGTCTGTCCTGATCAGCCATAAATCTCCGCCGTAGGAACCGGTTATGACATATCCCCCCTCTCTGATCTCTTCTACGGAGTAGCCGTCATCCCATTCCGGTCCTCCGAAGGATCTCTCCCAGAGCATGGTGCCATTCCCATCGGTCTTGACCAGCCATATATCTCCCTTGCCCGCTCCGGATGAGTCGGTCCGGTCGCTGGTCCCGGCGATGATATATCCTCCATCCTCGGTCTGCTCTACTGCCTCTCCCCAATCATGGCCCGCCTCCCCATATGTCCTCTCCCAGGATCTGGCCTGACTCTCCGGGGCCGGCTCAGTCCGATTGGCCGTAGGCGATGTCTGGTTAGCGGTGGCCATTCGGAAGCCAAAATTGATCTCCGGCTTGCTGCCCGTATCAAGCAATACAGTCCTGGTTCCGTTTTCCGGTATGGTGGCTGTCCAGTTCATAGGAGCAATTGCACTCAGTTCATAACTGCCTGGCAGTAGACCGGTGAAGGCATAGAAGCCCTTTTCATCTGTCCTGGCTGCATCCAAGCTGCCGTCGGGCCTCTCAAGCCAGATCTCCCAGCCATCAAGCCCGGACTCTGAGGCCTCCATGGCTGCATTGCCGTTATGGTCGTCAAATATCAGGCCGGATATGGAAAGAGATGACTGCTCTGCCTTCCCCTGGCATGGCTCGCAATCTACTGATTTTGTGCTTGTCGCGCTCCTGCCTTCGACCATCCCGTAGACGGTCAGATTCAAGCGTCCGCAGAGATCAGGCACATCTGCATGATAGGCCTCGTCAGTCTCATTGTAGCTGAGGTTGTATCTGGATTGCTCTTCTGCCCGGTCAATATCCATCCAGGCCTCGGTTTGGCCAGCGTAGTGAGGTATGCTCTCATCTCCCACCAGCTTTGCCCTGGCCTTCAGGGTATTATTCAGGCAGAATGCCTCGACCACCACATCGAATCTGTAGCTCATGGCCTGTGCTATCTCTTCCAGGAGTGGCTGCAGGCTCAAGCCCGATCTGATCTCATAGAACTGACCGCCGGTCTCTGCGGCGATCTCTTTTAGGGATGGATGATCCGGCCCGATGACATAGACCCTGGTGCCCCGATCAACCAGAGCGGATATGGTGCCTTCCAGGGTGTCTCCCTCGGCATTGCAGCAGCTTCCATCGGGATGGGGACCGGCGTCGGTCAATGTTATGATCACCCTTTCGGCCTCGCCCCTCCAGAGCAGATCGCTATCTGCATGCCTGAGAGCCGCCAGAACCGCCTCCGGTCCGACCTCTCCGCCTCCTCCCGCCTTGAGGCCCTTGAGCCAGGAGCTGAAGACATCGACATCCGAGGTTATGGTGCCATTTTCTATAACCCTATATGCAAAGTCTCCCGGGCTGCCGCATTGGTTTCTCTTTCTCTCGCCGCAGGTCACTGGAAAGTCCCTGAACTCCACCAGACCCAGTCTGTAATCTATATTTGATGCCTTCAGATCTGCAGCAAACTCTTGGGCTACGGCCTTCAGCTCCTGGATCTCACCTCCCATGCTGTTGCTGGTATCGAATACAAATACTACGTCCACCTTTTTGATAGCTGTGCTGTTGAGGTATCTCTCCAGCCCGGCTGCATCCTTTGAGCAGGCGGCAGGCAGGAGAAGGATCGCCAAAATGGCCAAAACCATGAGCTTGCGAGGCATGAAAGTGACTCCATCATCCCGGATGATATGGCATCTATTTTGCTTCCTATCTATAAATATTCATCGAATGTCAATGAGGTGTCTCATCCCATTGCATCGGGATAGAGCATGGCGGCATGAGAGCAATCCGGACCTTCCTCCTTGCATTGCATCATCCCGGCAAAGGTTTAATGGCCTGGCGGGGCTATGATGTTGATATGAATCCAAGCCGGGCCGTCTATCTGGGCCTGAGGCGTGCCGGTATCGATTTCGCCACGTCGGTGCCATGCGTCAACCTTCAGGAGCTTCTGGGGCTGGTTGATACCGACCCGGATATCATTCATCTGCCCGCCACCCGAGAGGAGGAGGGGGTGGGGATCTGCGCCGGAGCCTGGATGGGAGGTCGCAGGCCCGCCCTGCTCATGCAGAACTCGGGCCTGGGAAATTGCATCAATGCCCTGGCCTCGCTGGATATGCTTTATGGAATTCCTCTGCTCATGATCATCAGCCACCGGGGCGGGAGAGCCGAGAGCATCATCGGCCAGGTGCCCATGGGCCAGCTCACCGTTCCCCTGCTGGAGGCCATGGGCATTTCCCATCTCTCTCCCAGCCCGGCAGAGGCGGAGGAGGCCGTGGCCGAAGCCTGGAATCGGGCAGAATCAGGCCACTGTCCCGTGGCCTTGCTATTTGATCTTGACTTCTGGAGGAGCTTGTGAAGAGAATCGAGGCCATAGCCCTGGCCGGCCTGGCCGCGGCAGAGCAGGATGCCCTGCTGATATGCAACATCGGCTATCCCAGCCGGGAGCTCTTCTCTGTATGCGACCGGCCGGAGAGCTTCTATATGCTGGGCTCCATGGGGATGGCCTCATCCATTGGCCTCGGCCTGGCCCTGGCAAGGCCGGAGAGAAGGGTGATGGTCCTGGACGGAGACGGCTCGCTGCTCATGAACCTGGGCAGCCTGGCCAGCATCGCCCATCACGCGCCGGATAACTATCTGCTGGTGATACTGGACAATTGCTGCTACGGCTCCACCGGCTCTCAGCCCAGCTGCACCAGGCTGGGCACAGATCTCGCTGCAATGGCCAGAGCAGCAGGCGTCCGGAGAGTTCGGAGGGCGGAGGACCGAGAACAACTGGCAGAAGCCCTGCTGGAGCAGGGGGTGGTGGTGGCAGGAGTAGAAGCCGGCAATGCCCATGTCCCCATCATCAGCCTCTCCCCCCAGGAGATACTGGAGCGGTTCATGAGATGCGCCCTATCGGCTCCTCAATCTTGAATGAGCCGTCCAGGATCCTTTTTTTCAGATCCCCGGCCAGCTTTACCGCCCTCAGCCGATCCGATTGGCGAAGGGTCACAGGTATTCTCTTATAGTCTCCTGATGCTGCCAATAGCTCAACTGCACCCAGCCGGGAGCGGAAGGCCCCGCCGGGGCATAGGCTCACGCACAGGCCGCAGTGAAAGCATAGCGGCTCATCCCTCTCGACCCGGCCCGACTCATGACTTATAGCCTGCATGGGGCAGGCCTCCTCCGCCCGGCAGGAGGAGCAGGAGATGCAGCTCTCCGGCTCGAACATGACACCCAGGTCCACTTCCGTCCAGACATCGCCGTAATCGGCGACGCCAATGGCCGCACGGCTGGAGACATCGCTGACCGGCAGGGTAATATCCTCGTCTGGCCGGGCTATCTCGGCCAGGATCTTCTGGCTGACGACCGGGATGGCCATGGCCCAGGAGCAGATGCACTCCGGACCGGCGGAGGTGACAAATCCGCCCATCAACTCAGGATTCATCTTATGCATATCGGCAAATCCGGACAGATTGGGCTTCTCCCTGCTGCTGCGGGTGCCTGTGCCGATTACATATCCCTCTGCTCCATTTAGGAGGATGCGGCTGCCTATCCCAATGCTCTCTAAAAGGGGATCGTTCTTCAAGGGATTGATCAGGCCGCAGCCGGAGAATGTGGCCTCAGCGCATTGGGGGGCGAAGGCCAGGCGGTGAAAGATGGTGGCAACCGGCTCGCTGCCGGCGTTGACGAAGGCGGAGTAGTTCTTGAAGGCATGGCGGGATCCGAAGAGCCGGGCGAAGGGCATCTCCTCCAGACCCACCTCTGTCCTGATATAGCGCCCGCAGTCCGTCTCCACCTCAACCAGTGCTTTTTTCCCCTCCACAAGATCCCGGAAGAGGTGGCCTCCTCCGTAATTTGGACGGCTGCGGCTGTGAGCTGTTCCGAGGACCATCAGGTCCAGGATTCCCAGGTTCTCGTTGGGGCAGGGCCCGACCTGTACCTCTATTCCATTGATCCAGGCCCGGCGAGCTCTGAAGAATGATCCCGGCCCGGCTACGGGAAAGGAGAGGACGGCATAGGTCCCGCTCATCACCGCCCGGGTGGCGGTGGTGACCACATCTACTTCCGAGAGCCGGGAGGCCTTTCCTGCCTGGATCAGCCGAGAGACCTCCTCCGCGGTCATGACCACAGCTTCTTTGCGCTCCACTCTCTCTACTATCTCTGAATAAGATCTGATCATATATCCGTCCTCGATTTTTTCAACCCTAGAACTAACAATTGGTATTATCGTTTTTCCCTATTATTCGCAATGGTCTAATGTCTAGCATGTCTAGCGGAAACCTTAAATCTATAAGTATCAATGATTGAATAATAAGATGTTTGCCGCCTCATGCGCGGGTTTGGCGGGTGAACCGTGGGTAGAACGCATCCGATGATGCTCTGATGACAAGGATAATTGCCAGCAACGGGCAATGTGCAATAGTCGCCTCTTTGTCCCAGGAGATGTATGCCGATGAGGCACTGCATTCGGATACGAGCCTGTGGGAAACTCGGCAGTATGAGAGTTGCTTGCCGTAATGGGCACAGTAATCTGCAAGGGGTCTCGCGGTAATACACGGTCGGGAATGGCAAGCATGAAGCGGCATTTCAATATCTAGATCTAGGCCAGTTCGAATCTGTCTTTTCTAGAAATTATGGAAGCCTTGCCCGATGCTGATCCCTATGCTTGAGGAACATCAACCGATGATTATTCGATTGTCGGAGGAATCAAAATTATGCAGCCAAAAAATGAGGAATTGTTGAAGTTTGAGGGGATCATCTCCGAGCTAAAACGAAGAGATATTGTTGTATTGACGCACCGCCCAACTCGATGGGGCTATGTTGTAGATGCCGTAATCCCTTCTAAAAAAGTGGTCATTTTGAAGATGCCGGACCTTTTCAAATTCGATGTGGCCATGAGGATGCTCCAGGATCTTACAACCAGACTTAACGACGATGGATATCAGGTTTTGATGATGCCCAGGAGAAAGATGAATGCAGAGCAGATAAGTGTCTTCTGTGATAAGATCTCAGTTGGATGGTCTGTTTTGGCGGCATAATGCAGAGGCTTGGATCAATTTTGCCGGAAGCTTCCTTATTGAATAATGCCTTTAGAGCTCCGATTTCGTCTCCGCCTTCGCCTCCCGCCTGGGCCTGGAATTCGTCTCCGATGGCCACGGCGATCTCTCCTCCACCTTCGGCCCGGAGGACATCTTCCACTACATCTACGCCGTCTTCCACTCCCCCACCTACCGCCAGCGCTATGCCGAGTTTCTCAAGATCGACTTTCCCCGTGTGCCCATGACCTCCCGCCCGGAGCTATTCCGGAAGCTGTGCATCCTGGGAGAGGAGCTGGTGGCGCTGCACCTCTTGGAGAGCCCTTATCTCAGCCAGCTTGTCACCCGCTATCCCGTGGTGGGAGACAATATCGTGGAGAAGGGCTATCCCATGTTCGTGGTCTATGAGGAGGGAGCGCCGGGATATGTCTACATCAACAAGAGCCAGTACTTCGAGGGCGTACCAAAGGAGGTCTGGGAGTTTCATGTGGGCGGCTACCAGGTATGTGAGAAGTGGCTCAAGGACCGGCGGGGCAGGCAGCTGTCATTCGACGATCTCATGCACTATCAGAAAGTGGTCGTAGCTTTGAAGGAGACGATCCGGCTGATGGAGGAGATCGACCGGGCCATACCGGGCTGGCCGATAGAGTAGAAGGCCAGA
>CALMJN010000002.1 GCA_937864385.1 uncultured Methanosarcinales archaeon
TTATTTGCTGCACAAATCGATGGAGGAAGAATCGGAATAATGGTGGGAGGGGATGAATGGCTGTCATAGGGGGCGGATCACCCTGACCATTATACCCACAATCACAGGAAGAAGATGACCTGAGCTGGAGGCATTTCTAAGCCCTGAGATTATGGGCTAAAGGGCGATGGGTTCATATCCTACCTGTTACAGAGTAAAAATTTCGGTGTCGGCTCTTGCTCGACATCGCTGCAGGAAAACCATGAAAACCAATTTAGAAATGGCCAAATCACGGCGCAAAGAGCTTTTTGAGCTTATCGCCGCCGCGGCTGATGAAATAGCGTCAATAGATCGTAGTTTACCGATTTTGTATAGTCAAGCCCTGGAGGCAGATCTTCTCCCGGGTGAAGAAAACATGCTGGCTCAACCTGCTGGCACTACATTTTGAGCAGATCTCCGCCGGGGGCTTCCTGGAGAACCCCGCCCTCATGAAGCAGATCCCCTATTGGCTCTGCCATCCAACCTCCCGCCAGCTTACCCTTTATAAGCTCTCACCAGCGCCTCAATGTCGAATTTCTTCATCTCAAGAAATGCCCGAGTAACCCGCGCCACCTTCTCCTCATCCTGGTCCCTCAGCATCTGCTCCAGAATGGTTGGAACAATCTGCCATGAGACACCATACCTGTCTTTCAGCCAGCCGCACTGCTCCGCCTGCGGGTCTGCGGAGAGGCGCTCCCAATAGTAATCGATTTCATCCTGGGTCTCGCAGTGAACCACAAAGGAAATGGCCTCGTTAAAGGCAAAGTCGTGAACCCGAGCGCTGTCCATGGCCGCAAATTCCATTCCCCCAAGCCTGAAAGAGGCATGTTTTATTGTCCTAACTCTATCCGGCTCCTCGCCTTTTCTGTAGCGGAGGATATCCCTAACCTCTGAATCACGAAACACCGAGGCATAGAAGTTGATGGCGTCCTCTGCCTTCCCCCATTGCTTGTCGGTAAACATGAGCGTCGGGGTGATATTCTGCTTTATATCGTATCCACCCATGAACATGATCTGCCAGGAAAGGCCGTACCGATCCTGCACCCATCCGTATCTCTCACTGAATGGATATTCGCCAAGCTCCATGAGGGCGCTTCCTCCCTCGGAGAGCTTTTCCCACAACATATCGACATCGCTCTTCTCCCGGCAGGCGACAAGAAATGATACGGAAGGATTGAATTTAAAAAACGGGCCTGCACTGATGAGGGTGAACTCCTGCCCCATGAGATCAATGGAAACAATATCCACCCTACCGGATGGAGTGCCATGAAGCTTTGTTGTTGAATTTTGTGTCGAGTCCTTGAAGACTGAAATGTAGAATCCGGCTGCCTCCAGGGCTTCTCTGTCAAACCATAGATGGGGAGTGATCTTTTGCATGCTTTTCCCTCTTCAAGTCGTTGGCGAGAATCAAGTTTGCAGATTGCATAGGCTCTCTGCTCAGCTTCTATAATGCGGCTCCTGTCGCTATGTAGCTGACGCTCAAATATGCTCAGGTTGAACTTTGTTATAATCACATAAAGAATCCCTCCAGAAAAAATGTCAAAGAGGGCTAGATAGTGCCGATGGCGGACATTTTAAGCCCAAAGCTTTTTCGGCAGAGGCTTCATTTCTAATACAGGTCAAAGAGGGATCAAATGAACATAGGTGCAATAATATTGCTTTCCTTACTGCTAGGTGGCATGGCCTATGCCGGGCAGCCAAGCACTCTAGCCAATCCGGATGCGCTTAAGATGGCCATAAGCGAACCAGGATATACAGGCATTTTCATCATCTTCCAGAACGAGAATGGTACATGGGTAGTGGGATATTCAGGCCCTGGAAGAGAGACAGAGTTCTACCTCGCAAATGAGACAGGATACGTGACGATACAAAACAACCGGACAAACACTTAATCGTTGAGGGCAGCAGCAAATACCCTATTGGGGGCGGGACAGCAAGCAATAGTGCTTGATCTGCCTGGCAAATCAGATGCCCTTCTTGCCAGGAGCAGCCCCCCAGGCCCCCACGCCGCAGGAGCAGACGGCTCTCCAGCGGCGGATCGAGGCCACCGACCGGCAGATGGAATCACGGATCTATGAGCTGTATGCTCTGACGGAAGAGGAGATCGGGATTATGGAGGGAGAGGGATGAGAGGGCGAACCGCGTGCCTTTCCTCCGATTTACATATGCCGCCAGATAAGCTATAACTAAGAGCGGCAAATAGGAGCTATAGAGAAGAGAGTGATGATTATTCCGGCGGTGATGTCAGATGGCAAGCGTTAGAGATCGCATTTCTATCCTTTTGCTGGTGATCGCTGCAGTAGCCGTGCTGTGGTTTGTTCTATCTCGTATGCGTTTTATTGTGTTTATCAGCAGCTCTTGGACGGAGATGATTCTGATCGTCGTCGGCAGCATAGTTGTTATTTTTCTCCTGCTCGATCAATTCTTCAATCGCTCACGATAGTATTGGAAAGGCAAGAAAGGAGCATGGAGGCCCGCACGCCGCACGGTCAGACGTTTCTCCCGCGGCGGATCGCTGCCAAAGGCAGATAGACGCTGGCCTATTAGCTGTATGCTCTGACGGAGGAGAAAATCGCGATTGCGGATGGCGGGAGATTAAGAATTGACGACGGGAAGTAGCGGCTCACTGAAAGCATCAGCCTGCTACCTCTGGTGGCAGGAAGAATGAAGGAAAAAGAAGAAGTGCTGGTGGCAATTTCTGGATGTGATTAGAGGTTACTTCCTATCAGATCACCAATACCACCAGTAATAGCGATTGTATGTGTTTGGATACCAGTAATAGCTCCTGTAGCTGTAAGGATAGCTGTAACTGTAGGGGTAATAGTAATAGCTCGGATAATAGTAGTAGCTATACGGATAATAATAGCCTGTATTCCAACTGTAGTGGCTAGGATATCCGTACCAGTATGTGTAGGTATAGCCAGGTGAGAGCCAATCGTAGCCCGGTGAAACGTTACCATGCGGTCTTGCATCAACAACAAAGAGCAGTCCGAGCATTAGCACAAGCAATATTGTAAATGCCCTAATATCAATCACCACCATATAGTAATGATAAATAATGCTATTAAAGCTTTCGTCAGGTGCTTGCTTGTGCCTGCAGACTTAATAACTTGAGGCGTTCGATGCCACCGACCGGCAGATGGACTCACTGGTTTATGAGCTGTATGCTCTGACGGAGGAGGAGATGTCTGCTCGCCG
>CALMJN010000003.1 GCA_937864385.1 uncultured Methanosarcinales archaeon
GGTCTCGGCAAGAATCGATCCCATCATTCCCGGCATCAATGATGCAGAGATAGATGATCTGGTATCGGCCGTCTCCCGGGCGGGAGCCCGCCATATAACCTCCTCCACTTATAAGGCCCGGCCGGGTGGCCTTAAGAGGATCGTGAATGCTTTTCCAGAGCAAGGGGCGGCTCTGCAGAGGCTTTTTGCCGGGGGAGAGATGATGGCAGGCAGCTTATACCTTCCGGCTGAGCTTCGGATGGATCTGATGGAACGGATAGCAGCATCAGCAGAGTTGGAAGGACTGACATTTTCCTCCTGCCGGGAGGGCTCAGAGCCAGCACCGGGAATAAATTGCGATGGGTCGCATCTATTGCCATCTCAGGGCAAGACAAAGCCGGAGGAATAAATGAGATGCTGCCCCTTAATTCCGATCAATGCCCATGAAAGTCTATTTATATGAAGAATAACTAGACTTCACGACAATTCTTCTCAAAAGGGAGGATGTTCAATCTACAGTCATAGATGCTATGCGCTAGTGGAAAAGGAGGTATTCAATATGCGGAAAGTTCTGGCCATTACTGCGGCCCTCATGATAGCGGTCGCGGTTATAATGCCTGCTTTGGGATATACCAATCAGGCAGCAGGAAATCAAACTTATTCTATTACGGCAGGAGATAAACTGCAAAATTACAGCTTGGTCACAATGACCCCAGCTCACAGCCTGACTCCTCAGATGATAGTCAACAAATTTTCCTTCCAGTCTGCGGGAATTAAGAGCACCAGGATGCCCTACAGCTTCTCGGCCGGTGCTGCACCCACATACTCGGTCAAGGCAATGGGCGCAGATAGCGTTACTGCTCTGGGTGCAGCAGCAGACAAGCAGGCTGCAATGCTGGGAAGCCTGAATAAGCAGGAGACGGCTATGCCTGTGGTTGCAGAGGAAGCTCCTGTCGTTGTTGAGCCTGAGGTTGTGGCTGAAGCCCCCGCCGTTGTTGAGCCCGAGGTTGTAGCGGAAGCCCCTGCCGTGAATGAGACTGAGGCTGTAGCGGAAGCCCCTGCCGTGAATGAGACTGAGGCTGTAGCGGAAGCTCCTGCCGTGAATGAGACTGAGGCTGCAGCAGCTCCAGTGACAGGCCCCTATGTCATTATGGGCCTCGTCCAGGATAACAGCCAGGCTCCTCTGGAAGGCTGGAATTTCGACCTCGCCAAGGATGGCGCAGTGGTCGATAGCGCCACCAGTGGCGCAGATGGAAAGTTCAACTTCGTGGGTCTGACATCCGGCGTTTTCACCGTAAGCGAGACGCTTGAAGAGGGATGGAGCGTTGTCTCTCCCGAGAATGGCACCGTGGATGTCACCATTGCAGATGCCAGCGTGACCGATCTGGTCTTTGTCAACCAGAAGGCTTGAATCAATAACCGATTGCTGTGGAGATAAGCTCGAGCCAAACTACAGCATGGGATAGGCCGATCGATGCGGATAAAGCGCCTGATCGGCCCATCCCTATCGGCTCATACGGCCACATGGTCTAATCATTTTTTCCATTTTTCTTTCAACCATCAGGCTTTCATAGATTGAAGGCTCAGTAAGTGACGAGTGATGCTGATTATGAGAACATGGTCCTTATGCATAGCGGCAATTTTATTTGCCCTATTGTCTGCAGAGACTGTATTTGCTCTGGGAATGTATGGATCTTCCAGCTGTCAGGCCAGAGATGCCATTGAATCCTATTGTGTCAGTCATGGGGGCTGTCCCAGAGACGGATACTGTCATTTTCCGGACGGCAGCTACTGTGAGCTGGTATCATTTTACAATGGCAGCTGCCCCGGGGCGGCCTATTACGAGCAGGCCATCTGGATGAATGAGGCCTATAGCTTCCTCTATGGCGACTACTATAGCCATCCTTATGTCCCGGTTAAGTACCCCTCTGCATATCCTTATTATCCCTACAATCCCGGCCCGGCCTATGCCCCAGGATACGGCTCATGGCTCTGATAGGATATCTTTAAAAAAGGTTGTTAAGCGATAGGATGCCGATCAGGCATCCTTTGCTGCCATTCTAGCCCAGGATTTCCTGCTTGAATTTATCAAAGCCGATCTCTTCTATGAACTCTCCCAGGCGCTGCTTCTTGGCGTGGTCCTTGTAGTAGTGGACGATTTTGTCAATCAAAGACAGGACGGCCTCATCGGAGAGGTTCTCCGCCAGCACCACTCCCAGTCTGGGCTTGACTCCGCTGCTGCCCCCGACAAGAAGCTTCCAGCCCTTGGACATTCCTATGAGCCCGATATCCTTCACCGCTGGCTCGGCACAGGAGTTGCCGCAGCCGGAGACACCGATCTTGAACTTCCAGGGCAGCTGCATGCCATGATAGATCTGATCCAGCTTGAGGCCAATGCCCACTGAATCCTGCTGGCCGCGTTTGCAGAAGGTGGTTCCGGGACAGATCTTGATGCTCCGGACGCACAGGCCAATGGCGGCCCCGGCCTTCATCCCCAGATCATTCCAGGCAGCATCGATATCTTTGGGATCGATGCCCACTATGGCTATCCTCTGGGCGGAGGTGATCTTGAGCACCTTGGCATTGTATTTTTCAGCCACATCGGCTATCCTCCGCAGTCCCGCCGGGTCTATGATACCGCCGGGAATGTGAGGCGCAATGGCGAAGGTCTCTTTGTCTCTCTGCAATATTGCCCCTTTTTCCAGAATGTCTTTGGACATCTTTCTTTAGCCTCCTTCAACTGATTTTTCTTTGATCAAATTGGTGATCTTGGTTGAGCTGGAGGATATAAGACTCTATCGGATTGCGGCATTTAAGTCTGCAATTGGATAAAACGGCAGCTTGACAATCACGGATGTTTGCCAGAATAGAATATCGGTTTGGCCAGTTTTATGGCGAAATTGCTGATGAGCGAGCCGATTTCAAAGGCTTAATTGCTCATCAACATTCTAGCCTGCCCATGCAATAGAGAATCATGCATGTGCCTTGGCCTGGAAGGAAGCACCACTGGGCCTGCTCTTCCTGTGCCGCATGACGTGGCGGGAGCGTTTTCCGGACATCTCCTCGCTCTTGACCCACTCGCCCGTCTCGTCGTCCTTCTCGTATTGCTCTTTCACGGCCGACCAGGCAGCTTCGTGAGATGCCCTCTCGCGCGCTGCATCTTCCACATCTGCGTTTTCCTCCCAGCTGCTGTTGAAGGCCTTCAGATAAAGGACCTTGGCCCGGCTGGGCAGATTTCGAACGCTCTTGGGCAGCTCGCTTATGCTCTCGTATGGCATCAAATACACCTCCTGTCATTGGTTGAACTGTTAGGTAACCTGCTTACTATGTAGATCCAGGTAAAAAGGTTTTGGGAGGGGGGCTGCTGGGCCCCTGTCATCCCGGCATAATATGTCCGCCGCCAGGCCGGGGAGGGGAAAGCCGACTCCCAGCCCCTGCCTGCGGATTCCAACTGTAATCGGCTCGTTGCTGCAAGCGCGTTTACATGGATTTCTTCAGTTTCTCGATCTGCTTCGTCGTCATCGCGTTCCGCCAGCTTGGCCACCGCCACGATCCGCTCATGCTCCTCGGTGACCATCAGGCGTACCCCCTGGGTGTTGCGGCCGATGATCCGGATGGAGTCCATGGGCATGCGGATGACCTTGCCCGAGTTGGCGATGAGCATCACCTGGTCCTCGTCGGTGACCGGCATGACTCCCACCACCAGGCCGTTGCGCTCGCTGGTCTTGATGGCGAAGACCCCCTTGCCGCCC
>CALMJN010000004.1 GCA_937864385.1 uncultured Methanosarcinales archaeon
AGTGAGTGATTTTTGCTATGGGCGGCAGTGTATCCCTATCTATCAGCCTGGAAAAAGTCAAGGCGGCGGCATTGCTATTCGGTCTGATCTGCGTTCCTATAGGCATCCTGGCCATGACAGCCATGGCGGGCACGGAGACCGGCGAGTTCTGTCCCACCTGTCCCGACTGGACCAACCTCGATGGCTGGCTGGCCCAGAGGGATGCCTACGAAAGGGCTCAAATGAACCAGCAGAACGGCCAGCAGAACACCGGCCAGGCAGCAATTCCGCCGGCTGCAGTGCCTGAAAAAGCCCCGGAAAGCTATGTCCGTCCTGATCTCATCACCATGCCGGAGGGCCTGGATGAGGAAGGGATTGTGCTGGATGTCCGGCCTGAGGAGGATTATCTGGCCGGGCACATCTCCGGAGCCAGAAACATCTACTGGAAGAGCTTGCAAAACAAGGACATCCTGGACATATCGCTGCTAGAGAAGGCTCTAAGTGAGGCGGGAATAGATGAACGTCAGAGGGTCATAATCTGCGGCAGCTCCGATGATGAGGGCGGTCCCTTTTTCTTCTGGGCTTTAAGCTACCTGGGACACGAGAACATCAGCCTGCTGGACGGGGGAGTGGAGGCGGCCAAAGAGGCGGGAGCTTTTCTCAGCACTAACCCGGCCGCCGTAGAGCCGACCAACTACAGCGCTAGCATCCGTCCCTGGATGCTGGTCGAGCCAGCCAGCCTAAAGGGAATGCTGGACCAGTCCAGCCTTCGCATCCTGGATGCCAGGGACTTCTCTGAATACGGCAAAAGCAGGCTGGGCAATGGATCTATCTGCCTGTCTCATGACAAGATCTACAATGATGGATCCCGGATAAAGCCGCCCGGCACTTTAAAAAGCCTCTTTGAAAGAAGGACGAATCCTGATGACACCGTTATCGTCTATGGAACACCCCAGGCTTACTACCTCTTCTACAGCCTCCGCCTTATGGGCAGCAATGCCACCCTGATCCAGGGGGATTGGTGGAAGGAGACAGAGTGGGCGGTCAGCAATATAAGCTGAGTTAATTGAGGCAGGCCTAGAGCATAGGACGGAGCCATGAAAAGGACATGAGACGAACATGAGACAGACATGAGACGGACATGAGCCGCATGGAAAGCAAGATCCTCCAGGCCCGCCGCCTCTGCCGCCAGCTCTTCGTCTCCTCCTGCGTCGATGAGAAGAGGCGGGGCTGCCATGAGGCCCTCCTCCGCCAGCGTCCTCACTGGTCTGTCTTAAAAAAGGAAGAGCAGATGGAGAAGATAGACCAGGGAGAGAGAATCCCCTTCGACATCACCCTGCCCCTTCCTGCCCGGGATGAGAGAAGCGGCTCCGATGCCGGAGTCAATCTATTCTGGGAGCTGTTCTCCTGCCAGAGGTGCGGAAGATGCTGCTTTACTCCCGGGGCCGGTCTGTACCTGGAAAAAGAGGACTTTGAGAGGATCGCCGGGCATGTAGGAAAGAAAAGGCTCATCTCATTATGCCGCTATGACAAGGCTCTTCAGGCCTGGATTTTGCGCCAGCCCTGCCCATTTTTTGATCCGGAGGTCGGCTGTGAGATCTACCAGATCCGGCCAAAGACCTGCACCAAGTACCCCCTCCATCCCCCCTCACCGGATATGCCCTATCACCTGGCGGTCGACGCCTTCTGCCCGGCAGCACGTGATCTGGCCAAGCGGACTCTGGGCTGGTGGATCATATGCGAGAATCACTGGGCAGAGCTTTTAGGAAGGCAAGAGCAGGACAGGGCTAAAAAGGAGAGATAAATGGGACGGCAAAGCTTGCTCCCGGCCTCAGATCAGTTTTTCTTTTATCATGTGCTCTATGATCTCGGCAAAGCCGTCTCCATACCGGGCCTCTGCCACATAGTCTGATATCTCCTTGAGCTCGGGACTGGCATTGCCCACGCTGGCAGAGTATCCCACAAGCCGGAACATGGGCAGATCGCTTTTGCTGTCGCCTATAGCGGCGAAAGAGGAGAGGTCGATTTTCATCCTTGCCGCAACGCGGTACAGGCCCGTTCCTTTGTCCACCCTCCGGTCTTTGATGTGCACGGCAAAGCCGGTGTCTATGAACTCAACAGGCAGGCCCAGATCCTCGGCCCGGCGGGAGGCGGCGGCGGCATCGAAGTTGCGCAGCAGGGCGATATCGGAGAATCTGTACCGTGAGGAGTTATACCTGCTCAGGTGAAACTCCCCGGACAGCTTAACAAAGGCCTCCTCGCAAATCTTGATGTCCGCCAGGATCTCCATCTCCTCCTCGGATAGGGATATGACTCCGCCGTTCTCGCAGATGAGCAGGCGCGGCGTTCCCAGCAGAACGGAGACCGTTCTGGTAAAGCAATGGGTGTTGCCGGTGCTGAGCACCACGGGCAGGTCCAGGCGGCGCAGAGCCTGCACCGCTCTGGGGCAGAGCACCCTGTTCTTGTCGCTGAGGGTGCCGTCAATGTCCACAGCCAGGGCTTTGATGGGGGCCATATGTTATCTTTTCCCGGCTGCATTGCCACTGCAGCTCTCCATCCTAAATGCTGCCGCTTTCCATATCCTCGACATATATCTCCTCATTTTCATTCTGCCGGAAGAGAAAGGATGGTAGGGTGGAGGGCAAAAAAAGCTTTCGTCATCATCTCCTCATTTGCCTCAGCTGACTATGCAGCCTGCGGCAAATGGTCTCTGGGATCGAACCGCTTATAACTCATGGCATACATGAGGCTTGAGAAATTGCAGTCGACAGGACAAAAGCGGCACCTGCACTTTGGCATCAAAGCCGGACGGCTGCGCCCAATCTGGAGGAGATCATAATTGTTCGGAATTGAGTTCGTACCCGATGAGCCGGTCTACAAGATAGGCTACATGGCAAAGCTGGCGGAAGATAGTGGATTTTCCAATGTCTGGATCACCGATCATTACAATAACCGCGATGTCTGGACCACCCTGGCCGCCCTCTCCATGATGACCAACAAAATCAGCCTGGGCACGGGCGTGACCAACCCCTACACCAGAAATGCGGCCATCATCGCCTCGTCCATAGCCTCCATCAATGAGCTCTCCGGGGGCAGGGCCATTTTGGGAATCGGTCCGGGAGACAAGGCCACCTTCGACAAGATGGGAATAGACTGGGACAAGCCCCTGACCCGGGTGCGGGAGTCGGTGCTGGCCATCCGCGCTTTCCTTGCCAGGGAGCAGGTGAGCCAGGCCGGCTTCAAGGGCGCGCAGATGGCCTTCTCGGCAGGCAGGATCCCCATCTACATCGGAGCCCAGGGGCCCAAGATGCTGGAGCTGGCCGGGGCAATAGCCGATGGGGTTTTAATCAATGCCTCCCATCCCGAGGACTTCAAGTTCGCCGTGCCTGTGATCCGGCAGGGAGCGGAGAAGGCGGGCAGAAAGCCGGAGTCTGTACAGATCTCCGCCTACGCCAGCTTCAGCGCAGACAAGGACCCGGCCAAGGCAGTCGCCGCCTCCAAGATCGTGGTGGCCTTCATCGTGGCCGGCTCACCGGAGAACGTCCTGGAGCGGCACGGCATAGGCATGGACCAGGCCCGGACCATCTCCGATGCCATAGCCCGGTATGACTTCAAGGCTGCCATGGAGGGCGTGACAACCAGGATGACCGAGGCCTTCTCCGTATCCGGAGCCCCGGCGGACTGCCGGGCCCGGGTAGATGAGCTGCTCGGAACCGGCGTCACCCAAATTGTGGTCGGCTCTCCCATCGGCCCCAATAAAGAGAATGCCATCAAGCTCATCGGAAAGCAGGTTATAGCTAAGTAGAGTTGGGGAAAGTCATGCGGGCACTGTACATCGGGCGCTTCCAGCCCTATCACCTCGGCCATCAGGCGGTGATAGAGAAGATCGCAGAGGAGGTGGAGGAGATAGTCATAGTCATCGGAAGCGCCCAGGACAGCCACACTCCCGAGAATCCCTTCACCGGGGGGGAGAGGATGGAGATGATCTATGCCTCGCTGCGAGAGTGCTCCCTCTGCCATCGCTGCTATGTCGCCCCTCTCCAGGATGTGCAGCGCAACTCGGTATGGGTCTCTCATCTGCGCTCCATGGTCCCCAGGTTCGATGTGGCCTATTCCAATAATCCTCTGGTGGTCCAGCTCATATCCGAGGCGGGAATTGCCGTCCGGAAGCCGCCCATGTATCAGAGGGAGGTTTACTCCGGCACGGCCATAAGAAGGCTGATGAGAGAGGGTGGAGACTGGGAGAGGCTGGTGCCGAGAGCGGTGGCGGAGATCATCCGAGAGATGGGCGGAGTGGAGAGGCTGGTCTCCGTCTCCAAGAGCGATATGCCCTAGAGGCAGGACTGATGGTGATGAAACAGGAGTTCTGGCCTCTGGCCTATAGCCAGGCACGAATTTTTCCCTTGGCGTTGTATTTCAGATCTGGCCCAAGCCGATATCCTGCATTCTCAGTTCATTAAGCGCATCTATGAACTGTTGTGAACCATTCACATCCCTTCTCAATTTATATCAAATACCCTTTTAAATTCCCGGCTACAGCCTTCTCTCAGCCGATGCCGGATAGCCAGACGGGCATGATCCGATATAGGCAGCAATGACAGTGAAATAAGAATTAAGTAATTTAACGTTCATATAAATTCAAGGGTGATGCAGTTGGAAATTAACAGCGGTGACACAGCATGGGTCCTGGTCTCAGTGGCCATGGTCATGCTCATGACCCCGGGCGTGGGCCTCTTCTACGGAGGCCTGGTCCGAAGCAAGACCGTGGTATCCATGATCGGCCTGTCCTTCCTGGCCTTTGCTTTAGCCAGCATCCAGTGGGTCCTATTCGGCTACAGCCTCTCCTTCGGCACCGATGTGGCCGGGATCATAGGAGGCCTGAACTACTTTGCCCTCGGCGGCGTGGGCCTGGGAGCGGCTCCCCTGGCGGCAAACCTGCCCCACCTGCTCTATGTGGCCTTCCAGCTGGTCTTCGCTGCCGTGACCCTGGCCATCCTGACATCCGCGGTGGCGGAGAGGGTCAAGATCAGCTCCTTCATAGTCCTGGCTCTGCTCTGGACCACCCTGGTCTATGATCCCCTGGCCCATTGGGTCTGGGCGGGAGGATGGCTGGCCCAGATGGGAGCGCTGGACTTCGCCGGGGGCACGGTGGTCCACATCAGCTCCGGCTTCTCTGCTCTGGCCATAGCTTTGGTCATAGGCAAGAGGATGGGCTACGGCTCCTATGTCATGGAGCCGCACAACATCCCCATGGCCATGATCGGGGCGGGGCTGCTCTGGTTCGGCTGGTTCGGCTTCAATGCCGGATCCGCTCTGGGGGCCAACGCTCTGGCCGCTAACGCCTTGGTGGTGACCAACACCTCCGCCGCAGCCGGGGCCCTCACGTGGCTCT
>CALMJN010000005.1 GCA_937864385.1 uncultured Methanosarcinales archaeon
ATTTTTTCAGGATTTTCTTTAATCCTTAAAACGCCTAGCTCATTTAGGCTACAATCCGTTTCCCCTTTACATCCCGCGCAGAGCCTTTGCATAACCTGAAGATGATTTAGTCTTTCTCCATTTAAATCGCTTGGTTCAGGTATATTCATTATATCCTCAGATATCCGGTCAGCCTCTTGTTCATGTATATCACCAGGCTGGCTAATTCTGAGCTTGGCCTGTGTAGTCAATTGCCGTACAGCCTTGTTGCCAATCATAGGCTGCAATTGCAGGAGGGGGTGTGCTTTATGATTTACTGCAGAGCGTACTCCACTTTGGCTTGTTAGATGAGGCTGCTCTCTCACTGCAGACTTGTTACGATCCTGTGCAAAAGATTGCATTGCTCTTTACTCCATCATGATTTTGGCCCAGCTCAATCTTGGCTGTTTGTTCCCATCCATCCGATCCCTATCTCCCTATCAGTTCGCAATATTTCCCCAGCTCATCCCGCCCGCACACCTTCCCCATCTTCTGAAACTCCCTCTTGGCAGCATTGACCAGATGAGCCATAGTTATAATCCCCGAACCCTCAGCAGCCAGGAAAGCAGCATTAACCACAACGTTCCTTATATTCCCCCCCGCAACCTTCAGCCTCCTTGCCAGGAACTCAAGATCCAGGTCACCCGCAACCGGCGCCGCCTCAGGCATCATCCCCCTCCATATCCTCAGCCTCTCCCCCTCCTCAGGGAAGGGGAAGTCCACCGTGAACTGCATCCTCCGCAGGAAGGCATCGTCTATGTTCATCTTCAGGTTGCTGGCGGTGATGACCACTCCTTCGTGCTCCTCCATCTTTTGCAGCAGGTAGCTCACCTCCACGTTGGCGTACCTGTCGTGAGAATCCCGCACTTCAGTCCTCTTCCCGAATATTGCGTCCGCCTCGTCGAAGAAGAGGATGGCGTTGCTTCCTTCAGCCTCGGCGAAGATCCGGCTCAGGTTCTTTTCCGTCTCCCCGATGTACTTGCTCACAACCGCCGAGAGATCCACCTTGTACAGGTCGAGACCAAGCTCAGAGGCCATAACCTCTGCGGCCATGGTCTTGCCAGTGCCCGATGGCCCTGAGAAAAGGACATTTAGGCCCTTCCCAAGAGACAGCCTTTTGCCAAAGCCCCACTCCTCATAGACCCGGCCCCTGTGTTTGATGTGGCCCTGGATGTCCTTAAGCTGCCTGATCTTCTCCAATGGAAGGACAATGTCGCCCCAGGCGTACCTGGGCTTTATCCTCCTGGCCAGGGAAGACAGCTTTCCCGACTGAGATCTGCTCCCCTCATAAAGGTCCTCCAGGGATGCCTTCTCCCTGCCTTCCAGGGCCGCCAGGTTTGAGGCAGCGCCGACGGACGCCCGAATCTGACCCGGTGTGAACCTGAACTTGTTGGCTAGGTCCGAGATCTCAGCTTCATCAAAGCTATCCCCAAGGCTCTTTTTCCATATCTGCAACCTGGACTGGTAATCAGGCACCGTCACCTCCAGAGTAAAGAGGCTCCTGTGGCTGATGTCCTCCGGCTCAAAGCTGTTTTGGCCGGCAATGAAGGCTCCTGCATCGAAATCGCTAAGAGCCCTCAAGACGGCGCTCCTTGATCGCTGGCTCCTGGCCTCGTCAATGTTTGGGCAATCCAGTCCATCGATGTACACCGCAAAGCCCCGCAGCCCGGCGTCAAGGAAGGCCGATGAGACTTTGGACTCGATCTCCTCCAGAGGCGCAAGGCCCAGG
>CALMJN010000006.1 GCA_937864385.1 uncultured Methanosarcinales archaeon
AGTTCCGAAGTCCGAATGTCGATTCAAGCCCGAATGTGCCAATGCCCAACCGGGCTCGCGGTTCCGAGCCGATTCCCCGCGCCGCCAGGTTCCAGTTGCCGGTCTGCGGGCCGCAGTGGCCCCGGGATACTCGCCAGCGCGGCCATTGAGGCGCTCCTCGCGGTCGCGTACGCCTTCGTCCTGTGCGCCGTCAGCAGGGCTGCCGCCCGTCCTCCAGCGGCCGCCGCGTAGGCGCGGGCGCGTCGCGTTCGCGCCAACCCGATCATCTCGCGGGAGTTTCCCGGTGCCCACCGTCCCTCCCAGTGCCGACTTCCTGACCCAGCACGCGAGCATCCTGGTGTTCCTCGTGGCGGTCGTCTTCTTCATGGGGTTCGTCCTTTCGCGGGCGTGACGCTGGCCAGGGGCTGCCCCGACAGATAGACGCCGATGGAATCGATCAGGGACAGGCGGTGCCCCGAGTCCGCCGCCCGCCAGTCCTCGAGTCAGAAGGCCCTTTGCAGCAAGTTCCATCACTTTCCCCCCGCCCTCGCCTCAGCCATTTATCCCCGCCCCGGCCAGAGTTATGCGCGTTCAGGCTACAAACCCGGATGACTTCGGGAAGAGAATGCCATGTGGATCTTCGACAGCTACTGCAAGGGGGCAGTGCACCTCTGGGCCAGGGATAGGGGGCTTGTCCGAGCTGCCGCGGTGCAGCCTCCCTCCTTCTATCTCTACCTGCCCGACCCCGCCTCCCACCGGGGGATGATCGAGGCCCTGGAGGGCCTCTACCGCCTGGAGGAGGCCTCCTTTTCCACCATCTACGGCCGGCGGGAGGGCTACCAAATCTATGCCGACCGCAGTGTGGCGGAGAAGATCGAAGTGCAGACCCGCTACGCGGCAGAGCTATACAATGTGGACATAAGAAGGGACCAGCAGTACCTGGCGGAGAGAGACATCTTCCCCTGCGGCGAGAAGGACGAGTCCCGCTTCTCTCCCGACTTCGCCTCGCCCCTGCGAGAGATGAGGCTGCACTTCTCCGGAGATCCGCTGCGCCGGAGGGAGATATCCGGTGTGGATCTGGCCTGGGGAGAGGCAGAAGAGAAGCTAGGGCCGGACGAGATTGAAGAGAGGAGCCAGCGCCGTCTGGAGGGAGGGGAGAGGTGCATTATATCCGATCTGATGGAACTCTTACGCCTTCACGATCCCGATGTGCTTCTGGTGGACCGGGGCGACCTCTGGGTGCCTCTTCTGGTGGCCAAGGCGGCCAGGCTGGGGGTGGAGGAGCATATCAGCCGGAGCGGCGGCTTTAGGCGCATGGCCGCCAGATCCTACTGGAGCTACGGCCGGGCCAACCACAAAGACATGGCCCTCATCCCCGAGGGCAGGATACTGATAGACACAGCATCCAGCTTCGCCTACCGCGAGGGTGGCCTGCAGGGCATATTGCTCGCATCCCGCCTCTCCGGCCTGCCCCCCAACCTCGCCGCCCGCTTCACCCCCGGCACCCTCATCTCCTCCTATGAGGTCTACGAGGCCCTGAGGCGGGGCCTGGCGGTTCCCTTCCGGAAGAGGGATGCGGAGAGCGTTCGGGAGATATCCGACCTGCGGCGCTCCGACCGGGGAGGCATGATCTTGCAGCCCGAGCCCGGGCTCTATGAGAAGGTGAGCCAGATCGATTTCACCTCCCTCTACCCCTCCATCATCGTCAAGCACAACCTCTCCCCCGAGACGCTCCGCCATCCGGAGAAAAGGGGATTTTTGAGCGGCATCATCTCCCCCCTGCTACAGCTGCGCATAGAGATGAAGCGGCGGAAGAAGTTGGACAGCACTTACGCCGGACAGGATGCCATATTGAAGTGGATGCTGGTCACCTGCTTCGGCTACACCGGATACCGCAACGCCAAGTTCGGCCAGATAGAGGTGCACGAGAGGATCACCGCCATCTCCCGGGAGCTTCTCATGCAGATCAAGGAGTTGGCGGAGGGGATGGACCTGGAGGTCTTGCACGGCATCGTAGACTGCCTCTGGGTCAAGGGCACCGGAGACGGGGCGGCGACGGAGAAATTCAAGCAGGCGGTGGAGGAGCAGACCGGCATTCTCACGGAGAAGGAAGACTACCAATGGATCGTCTTTCTGCCTCTGGCGGACGGTGGCGGGGCCTACAACCGCTACTTCGGGCGGCTGACATCAGGCGGGGTCAAGGTGCGGGGGGTGATGGCCAGGCGGGGCGACACCCCTCCCTATGTAGCCCGGATGCAAAAGGAGATCTTCCAGCTGCTAGCGGCTGCCGTCAACGCCGAGGAGCTGCAGAAGGTCGAGCCAATGGCCCGCCAGATCCGGGAGCGATATCGGGAAAGCCTTCCGGATGCACAGCCAGGGGAGATGGTCATCCGTCGGCGGGTGGGCCGAACCGTCTATTCCCGCCGCTGCGCCGAGGCCTCGGCGATAAAGGCGCACCAGAAGCTGGGGCTGCACCTGGAGCCGGGAATGGAGATGGGATATGTGGTGGTTGATGCCGGAAGCTGGGAGGTGGCGGCGGAGGAGACGGCAGAGAATTTCGATGTCAGGCATTACTCTGGACTGCTGGACAGGGCCTGGCGAGAGGTGGCTTATGTATTCGGGCCAGAGGAGGCCCCTCTTGCTGGAGGAGGGCTTCAGACCAGAGAGGCGACCTGGGGCAGGCTTTGAGCTATGGCTGGGTACTGGCCGGACAGGCTTCGCCCGATGGCTGCATCAAGCTCATCCATCCGGAATGGTTTGTTGATAAAATCGTCTGCGCCGGCATCATAGCAGAGATCGCGGCACAGGTCGGGCTCAAGAGATGTCAGCACTATGATCTTGGGGCCCAGGGACCAGCGCTCCCGAATGAGCCTGGTGGCCTCGATCCCGTCCATCTCCGGCATCTCTATGTCCATGAGCACCAGATCGTAAGGCTGCTCTTCCAGTGCCGCCAAAACCTCCCGTCCGCTGACGGCGGTATCAGCCTGCAGGCCCAGCCTCTTGAGCATGACCAGAGCCATCTTCTGATTCACCGGGTTGTCCTCGGCCAGGAGGATATGGGGAGATGATCCGGGCAGCATAGTATAGCTTACTAGGACTTTCTGGTATAAGAATTTTTCTTGTGTAATTAATTTTTGAGATTACCATTAAATTCTTAAAATGATATGCATAAAGCTCATTAGGAAAGAATTGCGGCTCTCTGAGGAGGAAATCAATAATTTACTTAAGACGAATTCAAATAAAATTATAGATTTTTGGCGAAAGATGAAGAAGCTTAGACGAGTCGATCTTCGGAGGCTTTGTAAAAGAAAGAACATTTACGCCCGCCTTCTTGGAGGATGGAAGCAGCAGACCACAGCAGCGGCATCAGGGCGAAGCAGCGAGAAAAATCGTCAAAGGCCGATTGGATGCTTGGGTAGGGAGGGATGGTGCAGCAATCGACCTTTGCCGTATTCTGGACCGGCTTTGGTCGTAGATAAGGCTTTTGGTTGTGGCAGCGGAGATCTAAGGGCCATGAAAGAGAAGAAAGGCATCCGGACGCCGCTGCTGGCTGCAGATGCGGTCATCCTCTTTGAGGGCGGGATTGTGCTGATCCAGAGAGACCGCCCTCCCTATGCCGGCTGCTATGCCCTGCCGGGAGGCTTTGTGGAGATAGGAGAAAGCGTCGAGGCTGGTGCAATCCGAGAAGCCCGTGAGGAGACCGGCCTGGAGATAGAGCTATTGGGGCTGGTGGGCGTTTATTCCGACCCGGGCCGCGATCCACGAGGTCATGTGGTCTCCGCTGCTTTTTTGGCCCGGGGCAGAGGAGAGCTGCTGGCCGGATCAGATGCCAGGGCGACTAGTGTCTTTTCCAGGGAGAGACTGCCTTCTCTGGCCTTCGACCATGAAAAGATCATCGCCGACGCCCTGGCCCTGGCGGCAGCGCTCTCAAAAGAGCCAGAGAGGCAGACAATCAAATTAAAGTATAGTGATGGAAATTAGCCACCCTCACCGCAGGATGAGGGCTCTGGGGGAGGGCCAATCCAATCTTCCCCACCCACCCGCCGCCGTTTGGAGATGCTTCATGGAAGAGATCAGAGAGCTTATAGAAAAGTATGCGCTGCAGAACGCCGTCAAATACAATGCCGCACCCAAGGCCGGGGCGGTCATGGGCAAGCTCATGGGCGAGCATCCTGCCCTGCGCTCCCGGGCCAAAGAGGTCTCGCCCCTGGTGGCTGAGGTCCTGGGGGCTTTGGAGAAGACCAGCCCCGAGGAGTGGCAGAAGAGGCTGGAGGCCATCGCCCCGGAGCTGCTGGTGCAGCTGTCGGAGAAGAAGGAGCCGGACAAGGGGCTTCCCGCCCTGGAGGGGGCGGAAGGCGGCGTGGTCATGCGCTTTGCCCCCAATCCCAACGGGCCGCCAACGCTGGGCAGCGCGCGGGGCATCATAGTCAACTCCGAGTATGTCAAGAAGTACGGCGGCAAATTCATCATCCGCTTTGACGACACCGATCCGGTCAAGAAGCGGCCCATGCCCGAGGCCTACGGCTGGTATCTGGAGGACTGCAGGTGGCTCGGGGCAAAGCCGGATATGGTGATCACCGCCAGCGAGAGAGTGGAGCAGTACTACCCCATAGCGGAGGAGCTGATTCGCCGGGGAGGGGCCTATGTCTGCGGCTGCGCCCAGGCGGAATTCAAGGAGCATAAAGACAGAGGTATCGAGTGCCAGCACCGGGGCCGGAGCGTGGAGGAGAACCTGGACCTCTGGCAGAGGATGCTGGATGGAACCGTCGCCGAAGGGGAGGCGGTGCTGCGGGTCAAGACCGACATGCATCATAAGGATCCGGCCATCAGGGACTGGCCCGCCTTTAGGATCGTCACCGCACCCCATCCTCTGGTGGGAGACAAATACCGGGTCTGGCCGCTCTTGGACTTCGAGAGCGCAGTGGAGGATCATCTGCTGGGCACCACCCACATCATCCGGGGCAAGGACCTGGCGGACAGCGGCAGCCGGCAGAGGTACCTCTACGAGCATTTAGGCTGGCAGTATCCCCGGGTGATCCACTGGGGCAGGATCAAGATCCATCAGTTCGGCTCATTTTCCACGAGCAAATTGAGAAAGGCCATAGAGGCGGGGGAGTACAGCGGCTGGGATGATCCCCGCGTCCCCACCGTCCGGGCCATGCGCTGCCGGGGCATCCGGGCCGAGGCGCTGAGGAAATTCATGATCGACCTGGGCGTGGGGGAGACGGATATCTCCATCAGCATGGACTCCATCTATGCCGAGAACAGAAAGATAATCGATCCCGAGGCCAACCGCCGCTTCTTCGTCTGGGAGCCGGTGGCCCTGGAGATAGAGGGCGATGTGCCCGCCCTGGCTCATGCGCCTCTGCACCCAGCCATCGATCGGGGGGTGCGGGAGATCCCGGCGGGAAATAGGCTCTTCATCTGCAAAAGCGACCTCGCGGGCCTGAAGGCCGGTGAGGGCGTCCGGCTCAAGGACCTGTGCAACATCGAGATCATCAGCACCGAGCCGGCCCGGGCGCGGTTTGCGGGAAAGGATGTGGGCAAGAGGACGAAGATCATCCACTGGGCTCCGGCGGACGGGCCGAAGGTGCGTGTGCTGCGGCCGGATGGGATGGATGATGGCGTGGGCGAGGCCGGAATTTCCCAGGAGTTGGGGCGGGTGGTGCAGTTCGAGAGGTACGGATTTGTGCAGGTCAATAGCGTGAGCGAGCCGATAGTGGCGTACTTTGCCCACCGGTGATTTGAGCGGCGATATCTGCGCCAACAATTTTATCTTCCCCAAAGGCAACCGGGAGAGCCGAAATGCCAGCACATGACGATCTTGCAGCTGCCGGAAGGATATCCGCTCTGGCCGGGCTCCTGGCTGGAATTGCAGCCATAGCCGTGGGATCTATATTCCTGATCTTCGCCCTGCCCTCCATTGGCCGTCCGGGCGAGTTTGACTATCTCTTCTCCCAGGCCGCCGGCGGCTTTCTCATAATCCTGCTGGGAATGCTGGGCCTCTTTGCCTCTGCCCTGGCCTGGCCCAGCCCCAGAGGAGAAAGGGCGGCATCTGTCCTGGGTGGCCTGTTCTATGCTGCCGTCTTCCTTCTCTTTGCAGCATACCAGGAATGGAAGGCAGCTGCACTGGTCCTAATGATGGCCGGCATAGCCTGGCTGGCTTTGCGCCGCCGCGGGGACGCCGCCAGGATGCTCTTTTTATTAGCCGGTCTTTTCGGTTTTGCCCTGACCCAGGCGGCTATCACTCTGCTGCCCTATGGCTGGA
>CALMJN010000007.1 GCA_937864385.1 uncultured Methanosarcinales archaeon
CGCGAACAACTCGCCGATGTCGAGCGGGGTGATGTGCAGGAGCACCGAGTGGGTGGCGATCTCCAGCCAGCGAATCTGGCCGCCCTCCTCGCCCCGGCGCCAGTCGGCCAGGGTGGCGCGCAATTCGCGGCAGCGCTCCAGGCAGCAGGGCATGAACAGGGTCGCGGTATAGCGCGGGTCGGTGGTGCGCTCGTAGAGCCAGCACTGGGTCACCCGGCACGCCTCGGCCAGATCCTCCAGGTGGCGGCCGATGGTTCGCCACACCAGTTCCCGGGTCGGCCGCTGGTGGCGGGCGCACTCCCGCAGCGCTTCGTCGGTGACCAGCGCCAGGTTGATCCAGCCGTTGGGCGACCCGCAGTTGCCGCGGCCGGGCAGGACGACCTCGGTGCACCCGCTCAGCGCGTAGTCGCGGGCGACAGGCGTGGGAATGCCGTTGCGCACGAGCCCCTCGATGATGGGCCGGTCCCCGTAGAAGCTGGGCTGCGCCAGGCCTTGGCCCAGCAGCGCGACGGCCTGCACGAGCACATCCTCGGGCGTGTGGTCGTGGCAGCGGACGTACACGGTCGGCCGGAGGAGGCGCACGTTACCCATGGCCGTCAAGAACAGCCGCGTCAGGTCGCAGGTGGCGTCGGAGCCGTCGGGCAGCAGGCCGCCCAATATTGGCAGATGAGCAATCAGGATTCGGGCAAAGACCGGCTGCCCTCTGGAAAGTATAAAATGCCTTGAACCCCATTATTTTCAGAGAGGATGGCCATGAGCGAGCAGATAGAGCCCTTGCGGGAAAAGATAATCGATATACTGCGCGAGAATGGCGTAAAGAGGGCCTCCTTTTTCGGGTGCATAGTCAGAGGAGACATGACCGAGGAGAGCGACGTGGATCTGCTGGTGGAATTTGAGGGCCGACGGAGCCTTCTGGATCTGGCCCATCTCAAGAATGAGCTGGAGGATGCAGTAGACAGGCGCGTGGATCTTCTGACCTACAAATCGCTCCACCCGCTCCTCAAAGAGAGAATTCTGTCTGAGCAGGTTCCGATATTATGAAAAAGAACCCATCAGAGGCAGTCAGCGCAAGATCCAGAGTATATCGTTTCTCGGTGGTGATTGAGAAGGATAGAGATGGATACTTCGCCTTCACTCCAGAGTTGCAGGGCTGCTACTCCCAGGGGGACACTTGCGAGCAAGCCATAGAAAATATCCGGGACGCGATTGTCCTGCACATAGAGGACCGGCTGGATAGTGGCGAAAAAGTTCCTTAACTCGAATCAATGAGCCAGACATATCTAGAAGGCAATAGCATCTCCGACTCGAAAAAGATCCGAGGTGGAAGGAGGATAGGCTGCATCTTCCTCCTTCTCCCCAAGCCCTCATGTCAGGCAAAATCAATCATCTGGCCAGACATAGATGTAGATGTAGTTGGACCAGTCTTTGCAGTGGTAGCTGAGTATATGCCAGCCGAGATCGTCTCCCTTAAACCAGGTCTGATGCCATCCTTTCCCTTTCTGCCCGAAGTTCCTGACATCGGGAGAGCAGAAGCTGCTGCCTTTGCTGCCGCATATCTTCCATTCGAACGACCAGTAATCCCCGGAACGGCTTATCTTGGACCAGAGGGGCAGCCAGTCCCCACAAAATACCCCGGCGACCGTGTCCAGCTTCCCCGGACAAATCTGGACAAAATACTCATTGCATTTGTATACAGATGGATGGGGATAGACCGCCTTGTAGCCTCCAGCCATGTATCCGGCCGGTGCGCTGTCCATAAAAGCAGGAGAGGCGGGCATTGGTGCGCCATAAGGAGAGCTGCTGATGACGCCGCTTGATATCTGTGTTGAGCGGATGAAGGTTGCACTTGCCTGGGTCTGACTTGCCGGAGGATATTGGTTGAAGTCGGGCATAATCAAACCCTCTCCACCAGGACTGGGAGGAGTGAGCCCCGCCGGGTAAGCAGAGGACGTGCTTCCGTAGATCTCAGTGGACGGGCTTTTATAGACCTCAGCCGATCCGCCATATCCTGATGGTCCGGAGGGAGGATAGACATAGATGTAGATGTAATTGGACCACATGCCGCTATTATAGCAGAGGATATGCCATCCCGGTACATCTCCGCCAAACCAGCCCTTCTTCCATCCCTTGGCCGTCCAGCCCAAATAATGCACATAGGGCTTGGACTGTCCCGGATACCATTCGTAAACAAAGAAGTTCCCGCTTGTTCTTATGTCTGCCCAGAGGGGAAGAGACCTCCCATAGCCACATCCTCCTACTGTACGCAGGCCGGATGAAGTCTGCACATAAAATCGGTTTGAGGATGCCAGAGAGCTGGGATAGTACCAGGAATCTGAGACCCTCTCCGCTCTCTGGAAGGCAGGCTGAAGCGACGGCTGCATTCCCGGCTGGACGGCGGGATAAGAAGCCTCGGCCCGATCCATGCCCTGGAATGAGAATGGCTCATAATCCCGCTCCATCCCGGCAGCATCACCGGGATAAGAGGCCGATACAAAGCCAAGGCTGCCGTCCGGAGTGAATCCATCCATCTGAGGCAGGGACAGACCCAGCATCTCCGGCGTAAGTTGCTCTTCAACCGGCCCCCTGATCTGGGGTGCCTGGCCGTAGAATTCCTCTCCCTGAGGATAAGTGCCGGATTCAGAGCCGCCCATATAGAACTGCAAAGGCTGAATTGACTGCTGCTCATAAGCCATGGAAGCTGCATCCGGCTGAGTTCGGGATGCAGCCAAATCTGTGGAATATCCCTGCTGCAGCCATGGATCGGCTGTATTAGCTGTATCCGATATGCCTGCTCCACCCACCGAAGCCAGGGCGGAATTGACTATGACCAAGAAAGCAATCGATAATATTAGATAAAGCTTCATGCACCCCACTCCTCATTCTGCTCCTGCTAAGCTGTTTTCTTTATTTTAGCGCTCTTTATCTATTTAACACTTGGGTAGATGATCCGAGATCAGCAAGCCATTTGACCTATATTAATAATATTTATCTATGCAAACACAGATTACTCAAATAAATAAAATAAAGATCTATAAAAAGAACTAAAGACCGGC
>CALMJN010000008.1 GCA_937864385.1 uncultured Methanosarcinales archaeon
CAGAGGCGGCAGGATAGCCTCTGTCCATCAGAAACCTGGCCTCCTGGGCAGCCCGTTTCAGGGTAAGATCTGGATTTACTTCCCGGTCTATTCTCTTGCCTCCTGATAGAGGTCTGTACCCTTGCTGTCTATGGCCACAATGAGAGGACCGAAATCTCTGGCCCGGAAGGTCCAGAGGGACTCGGCCATGCCCAGATCGGAAAGGTGAACTGTCAGCACCTCAAGCTTGCGGGCGGCAGCAGCGCCGCAGCCACCGGGGTAAGCCAGATATACCGCTCTACCCCGGAAGGGCTCCGGGGGCAGGCCTCCTTTGCCAATGATGGCCCGCACTCCCCTCTCCAGCATCTCCTCGGTATAACGGGCCATGCGGCCGCTGGTGGTGGGTCCGGCGGAGAGGACCCGGCCCTCCTCGATGAGCGGTCCACAGTGATAGAGAGCTGAGCCCTGCAAAGATACCGGGCTGCCGGCTTTGCGGATAAGAGCATGGGCTTTGTCCCTGGCGGAGTAGATGATGCCGCTCAGGAAGACCACATCTCCTGCCTCTAGCATCCTCACATCCTCTTCGGAGAGCGGTGTGCTCAGATGGTACTCGCTCACAGTATCACCTCTGTGGCCTTGCGGTTGGCCCAGCACTGGAAGTTGATGGCAACGGGAAGGGAGGCGGTATGGCAGTAGGCCCTCTCTATCCGAAGGCCGAGGGCGGTGGTATCGCCGCCCAGGCCCATGGGACCGATGCCCAGGCTGTTTATCCTCTGCAATAGGGCCAGTTCCTCTTCATCCTCCTCTCTGCCGTCCATATCCAGGAGAGCATGCTTGGCCAGCCGGGCGGAGAGATCGAAGCTGCCTCCCAGGCCGATTCCCAGGAAGAGAGGAGGGCAGGCGTTGGCCGCCCTCTCTCTCACGCTTTCAACTATGAAATCAAAGGGGTCGTCGGCAGGATTTAGCATTGCCACCAGGCTCATGTTCTCCGAGCCTGCTCCCTTGGGAAAGGCGGTGATGCTCAGGCTTCTTCCCGCCACATAGTCCATGATGACATCCGGGATCCTCAGGCCGGTGTTGTCCTGGCTATTGCAGCGGCTCTGGGGATGGACGGCATTGGGCCGCATAGGAACTGTCCTGGTTGCTGTCCTCACCCCCTCCGCTATGGCCTCCTGCAGATCGAATTCCAGCCTCAGTTCCCTGCCCATACGCACCTGAAATATGGGAAGGCCCGTGTCCTGGCAGAGGGGCAGGCTATCCTGGCCGGCAATGGCCACATTCTCCAGCATGAACTGCAGGTGCTGCCTGGCCAGGGGCTGTCTCTCCCGCGCCGCAGCATCCCTGATCCTCTGCATGACCCAGTCCGGCAGGCCCGTCTCCGCCCTCTGCAGGGCCCGGACTGTAGCCTCTACCACCCTCTCTCTCAATCCTGCCTCCCCCTCTTGCCCGGCTCGATCTTGATGGGGCGGGACTGCTCTGGAAGGACAAGATTTGTGAGCCGGCCTAAAGCCCTCTCCATGGCATCCTTGTGCAGGTCTCCCGAGGTGTGGATTCCGCCCGGCGTTCCCCGCACCGCCCGGCAGGGATACTGCTGACAGAACAGGCCGGTCATGGCTGCTGCCTCATCCACCTTCTTTCCCACTATCCCTGTGGCAGCATGCCAGGTGGCGCCGCAGGGCGAGCCGCGCAGCACATTGACCCGGCTGATGCGGCCATCTTTTGTCTCCACCTCCAGCTCCGGGCGGCCCAGCTTCCGGGCGAACTCGTCTATGGCCGGGACGCCGCACTCTTCCAGGGTGCAGCAGATCTCGTCTACCTCGATGTGTATGCCCGTCTTCTCCGCTATCCTCTCCAGCTCTCCTATGGAGCCGGCCCGGCCTATGCCACCCGGAATTATGGCCGCTTTGACCCCTGCCTCACCGGCCATGCGCACGATCTCCGGGGTGAGGTCGGGATGAAAGGTATAGAGGATGAGCAGATCGGCCTGGAATATCCTGGGGTCCAGGTTAAGCTCTTTTAAAAACTCCTCCGGGTCCTCGATAAAGCCCGGCAGCACCTGGGGGACCTCTACCGAGACCACCTCAAAGTCGGTGTGCTCGGCAATGGTCTCCAGCAGGCGCTCGCCGTACTTGCCTCGTCTTATTACGCCAACCAGCATGAGCCAAAGGATGAATGGGGATGTTAATAGAGGTTTGCCGGGATGCTGGACCGCGGATGCTCCAGGTCCGCATGATCTTATATCAGAGCAGATCTAAGAGCCCAAGGACAATGAGCCAATCAAGAATCCCCTGCGCCTCAGACAGCCGCATTCCGGCTTTTCTAATCGCCGGCACCCATAGCGGCGTGGGCAAGACCACGGTTACTCTGGGAATCATGGCTGCTCTGCGCGCCCGGGGCCTGGTGGTGCAGCCCTTCAAGGTCGGGCCGGATTTCATAGATCCCACTCACCACACTGCAGTATGTGGGCGGCCCTCACATAGCCTCGATCCCTTCATGATGGGCGTGGAAGGGGTGCGCCGCTCCTTCGCCGGAGCCCTGCCGGGTGCAGACGTGGCTGTGGTTGAGGGGGTCATGGGGCTATTTGACGGCATGGACGGGGGAGATGTCAGCAGCACCGCCCAGGTGGCCAGGATCCTGGATATTCCGGTTCTCTTGGTCATCAATGTGCACGGCATGTCCCGCAGTGCAGCGGCCGTGGAGATGGGATTTGTCGAGTTCGATCCCGAACTGAGAATGGCCGGGACCATCCTCAACCGGGTGGGAAGCGAGAGGCACCTTCATATGCTCAAGAGCTGCCTCGAAAAGCCGGTCTACGCCGCCCTGCCCCGGGACAAGGAGCGGGAGATCGAGAGCCGCCACTTGGGCCTGGTGATGGGCTTTGAGGAAAAGCATGATATTGCCGCCCTGGCTGCCTGGGTGGAGGGCCATGCGGAGATCGATCGGATGCTCAAGCTCAGCGCGCCCATCCCCGCCCTCCAGGGGAAGGCGTCCCCCAGGAAGAAGGCCGTGCGCATAGGCGTGGCCATGGATGAGGCCTTCTGCTTTTACTATTATGATAATCTGCTGGAGCTGGAGCGCTGTGGTGCAGAGCTGGTCTATTTCAGTCCCATAAGAGACAGCCTGCCGGATGTGGATGGCCTTTACATCGGGGGAGGATATCCCGAGCTACATGCCCCTGCCCTGGAGAAAGGATCGGCCAGAAGGCAGATCAAGGAGGCCTCCGAGAATGGCATGCCCATTTATGGCGAGTGCGGCGGGCTGATGTACCTGGGAGAGGAGCTGGTGATGGAGACAGCCAGATATAAGATGGCCGGTGGGCTGCCCGGATCTACCATCATGACCGGAAAGCTGGTTGCTCTTGGCTACGCCAGGGCAGAGGCTGTGGAACATAATCCTCTGGCCGGTGTGGGGCGGAGCATCCTGGGGCACGAGTTTCATTATTCCCGGTTCGAGTGCGAAAGGGACGCCTGCTTTGCCTACCGCATGAGCCGGGGGCGAGGGATTTACGAGGGCCGGGACGGCCTGGTGGAGCATAACACCCTGGGAGCTTATCTGCATGCTCACTTTTTCTCCCTCTCCTCGGAGCATTTCATAGAAGTGTGCCAGAGATATAAAAGGACATAAATCAATGTTGATAAATGCAGCTCGCGGCAGATGCTATCGCTTTAGAGCTGGCTCCTGCAACTATCTCGCGATTTAACGTCATACAGTGTCATATGGGCTATTTTGAACTCTGGAATAATTTTATAGAAGATTTCTATAAAAATGCAAACCAATCAGTTCCCTATCAGCCGGGCACCGTTTGCTTCCCATCCATTGAAATGCTTCGATATTTGCCAAATAATACCCTGATGATGAGATATATAGAACCATTATGGAGAAAAGTTTAAATGCAGATCAGGGATTGGATAGAACCAATTAAAAGGAGTGTTAACTATGAGCAAAGCAACCAGTGGAATTGTGCTCTTCTCCCTCCTGATGGCTCTCTCTCTGGGAGTTGCCTTCGGTGAAGATGAGGCTGCAGAGGAAACCGTAGTTGAGATCAACGAGACCAATGTCACCAATGCCACCAACGAAACCAATGTCACCAATATGACCGAGGACATGCCGATCGCTGATGACATTGAGGCTCAGAGCAGCTAAATTCGGTTCATTGTAACTGATGCCATGGCAGGATTCTCCTGCCTTCTCTTTTTCTGAAATACAGAGAAATTTTTAGAAAGGCTTATATTTTTCTAAGCGAGCCATATCTTGAGGTAAACAATATGAGATGCAATATTGCTTTGATACTGCTAACTGCATTAGCTGCCATTCTGGCGGCTCCAGTCCCGGCTCAGGAGGCCGGGAATGCTACCAATATGACCGAACTGTTGAATGCCGCCAATTTAACCGCAGCCTTGAATGATACCAATATCAGTGCAGCCGCTCCGGATGCGGCGGCTGTGGTCGAGGCTGCCGTCGAGTCTATCGCTCCGGCAGCAGAGGAAGCTGTCTCTGCGGGAAAAGAGGTCTATTCTGAGGCTGCTTCAGCTCTGGATGCCGTTGAGGCTGCGCCAGAGGCTATCGCCTCCCGTTTCAAGCAGCTCTCTGTCTATGCCGGTGAGTCCACCAATCTGGGCAAGGACGCAGCGTCGGGCTACACAGATGTCTCTGCAACGACTGATCGGTCCGCAGTTTTCACCCGAGATGCAGGAAGGCTTTCTCCTTCCACCAAGCTTGGCATCAGCAAAGTCGGCACGGGCGATGACAGGTTTGTTGAGGTGACCAGCCAGGCGGTAGGCGAATGGGACCTGGCCAACTGGAGTCTCTCTTCTGGCGGCAGCACCACCTTCACCTTCCCCAGTATGATTTTGGAGGAGGGAGCCGCGGTGCGGGTCCATGAGGGCGCTGGCGCATCAAGCGCGACTGATATTTACACCAACAGCAGCGAGCCTCTGTGGGTGGACAGCTTTGTCTCCCTCCTGGATGAGGAAGGGGATATCATCTCCACATTCGACATCTCCGCCCAGCCGGTCGAGGTCAAATGGGTAGACCCATTAGCAAGCTTGATCCAGTTCTAAATGCTCAAGGCCGCGACTGCATGATCGCGGCAAAGTTTTTTTTCCAACCGGAGCACTAATCATTCTCTGATTCGCTCTGATCTGACCACTAGCAGTTTATAATCGTCTTATTGCGATATGTTTATATCTCAATAAGCTTTTAGCACGATCATCATGACTCAAAAATCCATCTCGGATTTGCGCATCAAGATCCTGGGAGCCTTATCCGATCCCACCCGCCTGGAGCTGCTGGAGTTTCTGGCGGGAGGCGAGAGATGCGTATGCGAGATACTTCCTGCCTTCCAGAGGTCTCAATCTACTATATCAAAACATCTGAACATACTCTACGAAGCAGATATCCTGGAGCGCAAGATCGACGGCAAAAGGACGCTCTACAGCATAAAAGATCCCCAAGTATTCGATTTAATTCGCCTGGTGGACAGTCTGGCCTTAAAGCAGATATCGCATCTGGCCGAGGCGGGAAGGATTCTAGAGAAATCATTGAACAGAGGGAGATGATACTCACGGTTACTTTCACCATTATGGCTGCCCTGCAAGCCGGCCTCTCAACATTAATGGAATACCTATCGGCCCATGTCCTGACCTGCCTGGTTCCTGCGTTCTTCATTGCCGGTGCCATTGCTGCTCTGCTGCACAAGGAGACCGTGCTCAAATACTTCGGAGCAGATGCTCCCAAGTGGCTCTGCTACAGCGTGGCTGCCACATCAGGAACCATCCTGGCGGTATGCAGCTGCACCATCCTGCCCATGTTTGCCGGGATCGAGAAACGGGGCGCAGGAATAGGCCCAGCTACTGCCTTTCTCTTCTCCGGACCGGCCATAAACCTCATGGCCATCATCCTTACGGCGCGGGTTTTGGGCCTGGACCTGGGTCTGGCCAGGGCGGTGGCGGCAGTGGCCATGGCCGTAGTAATAGGGCTGACCATGGCAGCGATATTTAAAAAGTCAGACCAAAAGTGCAGAGCCAGTCCAGCTTCTTCTGCGCTTCAAGAAGAGCCGGACAGAACTGAAGAGAGCCGCTCCAGATATACTACAGGCATATTCATGGCCGTACTGGTTGCCGTGCTGCTGGTGGCTACATCCAGCGCCATCGATCTCCTGCCCAAGGCCATAATTGTGGGTGCACTTGTGATCATAGCCGCTTTCCTGATGAAGACCTATTATCTGCCCGAGGAGCAGGAGGCGTTCCTGGGCGAGACCTGGTGGCTGACCAAGAGGATCTTTCCTTTGCTGGTGGCCGGCACATTCGTTACCGGCATTATCGGCTACTTCTTGCCTGTGGAGTGGGTTCGGACCATCTTCGGCACCAGCAGCTTCCTGGCCTGCTTTTTGGCCTCGGTCATAGGGTCTCTGCTCTACATGCCCACATTGCTGGAGGTCCCAATCGTCGGCACTCTCTTCGGATACAGCACGGGAGTGACCGCAGCCGGTCCGGCCCTGGCGCTTCTGCTGGCAGGGCCGTCCTTGAGCCTTCCCAATATGATCGTCATCTGGAGGGTAATCGGAGCCAAGAGAGCCAGCGTCTACATAGGTCTGGTGGTGATCATATCAACTCTGGTTGGAATGATCTACGGAGCCATCGTTTCATAATCAATAGAAGGAGTGAGAAGAAAATGAGATTCCATGTCCTGAAGGCCATGATTGTGCTGGCCTGTATTGTCATGCTGGCGGGATCTGTCGGAGCCGTGAAGATCTCCCCCGCTTTGCAGATGGATACCTACAATGATGCCGAGAACGCAGATCAGAGCTTCGGAGAGGAGAGTGCGATTTGGGCTGCATCCCAGGGTGGAGTTCCGGCAAAGATCGCATATCTATCCTTTGCGGGAATAACCACGCTGCCTCAGCAGGTCAAATCAGCCAGCCTGAAGATGTACGCCAAAGAAATTGAGCGACCTGGCAAGGTAAGCCTATACCTTTACGACAATGCAGCTATGGATACCATCACCTGGTCGGATCAGCCTGAATATAGTGCAGAATCTTTAGGAAGCCTGGATATTCAGGAGACGGGCTGGCAGACCTGGGATGCTACCGATTTTATGAAAGAGGCTGCGGAGAAGTGCAGCGAGGGCTGTCCATTCTCTTTGGTGCTGGTAGCTGAGGGCGATGCCTCCATCAGCTTTGTCTCCCTGGAGGGACCGGCAGAAGAGAAAGCAGCTCTGGAGTATGAAGCATCCTGATTATTGATCAAAACAGTTCGGCAAGCATAGCAGAAAATATGCCGGAGAAAATCACCTCCGGCAGCCTCCTATTTGCAGACATGATACATCCGGCACACCGGTAATTGAAAGTCTAAGGTGAATAAAATGGTAAAGATTGAAATCATGGGAACAGGCTGCGCCAAGTGCAAGAGCCTGCTGAAGAACGTGGAGAAGGCGGTGGCAGAGTCGGGAATAGCAGCCGAGGTGGTCAAGGTGGACAGCATCCAGGAGATCATGGACAGGGGAGTGATGATGACCCCCGCCCTTTACATCGACGGCAAGTCGGTGATGATGGGAAGAACTGCCACTGTTGAAGAGATCAAGAGACTGCTGAAAAAGTAAGGGCGATGGATATGGAAGAGAAGAAGTGCATGTGCGGCTCGTCGGATGTGAGGGTCGTCTCCTGTTCTGGAGCCTGCAATGTGGGCCAGACCGCAAATCAGGCTGCAATTGAGCTGACAAGAGAAAATGTGGCGGGATTTTTCTGCCTGGCCGGTGTGGGCGGCCACATCAAGGGTATGGTGAATTCAGCCCGGGAGGCGGGCCTGATGATAGCCATAGACGGCTGTCCGGTTCAGTGTGCGACCAAGACATTGCAGCATGCGGAGATTGAGCCGGCCATACAGATAGTGGTGACTGAGCTTGGAATAGAGAAGTCTCCCGATCTCAACCCCGACCAAAAGGTCTGTGCCAAGGTTGTTGAGAAGGTAAAGGAAGAGCTTGCTGCCTGAACTCTGGGATCGCAAAGGCATAGTAGCCTCAAAGATTGATTGAGATGGCCAGAGGATTCTTCGGATCGCTGTTCTGCCTGCATAACATAACCCTCCAAACGGCATCCGACGATAACCATCCCAAGGCCATCAAATCCAGTCATCGGCCTGGCTTTATGCCTCTGACCTTAATGCTGACTACCGAGCCTTCAACTTTTTTGATCTCCTCTGCCCTCTCTTTAAGATTTTGAGCTATTGACTGGCCTGTAAGATCATCAGCCATGCAGTCCAGAGGAAAGAGGGATTCATCGATCACTGTGACTTCATTAAATCCGGCTGATTTAATTGCCTGCAAATAGCTCTCTTTCATAGCTGCCCCGGAGATGCAGCCGACATAAGCGGCAACTGATTTCATTACAAAATCTGGAAGACTTCTGAGCAGGACTATGTCCGAAACCATGAGCCTGCCCCCTGGCTTCAGCACCCTGAAGGCCTCTTCAAAAGCCTTCTTCTTGTCCGGCACCAGGTTGATGACGCAATTGGATATAACAACATCAACGCTTCCATCTGCAACTGGCGGATTCTCAAGTTCGCCCAGTCTGAACTCCACATTGCTGTAATTGCCTTTGGC
>CALMJN010000009.1 GCA_937864385.1 uncultured Methanosarcinales archaeon
ATTGATATTTTCAATAGCCTAGATTCTAAGCCACGCTATCATAAATCTCATAGAATTTATGATTATGAATAATTTATGGTAGGCATCTTCTGGATGCTGCTCTGAAAAAACGGAATTGTTTCTGATGAATCCTTCTGCCATAGCAGTCTCCTGCAATTGCCAATGAGCCTTTGATAGGCTTTACCAGGAAAAAGTTGATGCCAGAAGGCACCATCTTTTCCTCTTGGCAATTTTCCATCTTAAGACTACATCACTCCCGCCACTTTGAGGGGATGCATGCCTGCGTTTTGCATCTGCGCCAGCTTGGCTGCATCCACCTTGAACTCCTTGAGCACGGTTATGAAAGCCTCCGGCGTATCCACATAGGGCATGAGCACTATGTCCTGGTACAGCTTTGATCCCCAGGCCGGCCCGGTCCATTGAGGCAGTTCCACTGCACTGAAGTTATAGCCCAGGGCCAGAGCATCGCCCTCCTTGACGGTATCATTCCAGCGGATGTAAATTCCGGCGATGCCCGGCACTGCCTTCTTCTCCGCATCGGTCAGAGCCATCACGAACATGCTGCTCTTTCCGGGAGTGGCGTCCCAGCGCATCTGGAGAAGATCGTCCTTGCACCAGTTGGGGCAGGCTATGACCTTGTAGCTCTCAGCGCTGATGTTGTTTATGGGCAGCTTCTCTTCCACGTACTTGGCCAGAAATAGTCCGCTGGTCACGCCGGGGCAGAGATGGTCATGGAAGCAGGTAGCCTGAATGAAGTCGAAAGCTCCTCCTCGCGCCCAGACATTGGAGATGCCGGCCAGGGAGAATTCATTTCCATTGAAGGCCTTGCCATCGAATGTTACGTTGCCCTCGTCGGTATTATTCCTTAGATATTCGATATCCACATTGGCCTTTGAGATCTTGCTAAAGAGCTTCTCCTCCGGGAGGGCTCCCAGATCGTCCTGGCTTCCGCTCAGAGCTTGGCTATCCGCCTGCAGGAAGACTGCCTCTCCAGTGGCCTTGTCAAAGAAGTAGAACCATACCGGTTTCCAGTGAGGGCGCAAGACCTGGAAGAGATTTGAGTCGCCAATGCTGTTTCCGCTTTCAGCGGAGAGCCCCTTAAGTGCTGCCTGGGTGGTCTGGCCGTCGACGATGGCATGCCCGGCGTTGGTCAATATAAGCAGATCG
>CALMJN010000010.1 GCA_937864385.1 uncultured Methanosarcinales archaeon
TGGAGGGATCGGAGGCGAGGAGGATCTGGAGGCACTAGAAGATATGGGATTTGCCGGTGCCCTGCTGGCTACGGCGGTGCACAATGGCCGGATACCCTTATCCAAAATCCGATAAGACTTGGATCAGGGTTGAAGAAGACCAATGAAGTATGCAGGAATGCTGCAGGGGCTAAAACAGCTCTTCCATCTCTTTCAGGTCGATTTTGGCCGTGGAGTCCAGGGAGAGCGGCGTCAGGGATATCTTCTGATCCTGATAGAGGGTCTGGACATCGGTGCCCTCCTCGTCGCAGCAGATCAGCTCACCGTCTATCCAGTAGTAAGGCCTGCCCCGGGGATCGAATCGCTCCTGGACTGCGGTCTTGAAGATCTTTCTGGCCAGCCTGGTGACCACTATCTCCGTCTCTTCCGTGGCCTCCGCCGGAACATTTAGATTGAGCACATCCACGCCCTCCGGCATGCCCCGAGAGAGAACCCTGCTTGCCACCCGGTGCAGCACCCTCTCCGCCACTTCAAAGCTGTGCTTGGCCCCGTGGTGCATATCGAACTTGTCTCCCTGGTCCACGGCCTGGATGGATGCGGCTATGGCAGGAATGCCGTAGCTTGCCGCCTCCAGCGCCGCTCCTATGGTCCCGCTGGTGGTGACGGTATCAGTGCTGATATTCTCGCCCACGTTTATGCCCGAGACGCAGAGGTCGGGCATCTGCTTCATGATGGCGAAGATGCCTATGATAACCGAGTCTACCGGCGTCCCGGTTACGGCATAGGCTCTAAAGCCGTTGAGGTTGACCTCTGCATAACGTAGCGGCTCAAAGACGGATATGGACCGGCCCACCCCGCTCTTCTGTCCGGCGGGAGCGGCAACCACCACCTCACCCAAATCTGCCACGCTTCTGGCCGCTGCCTGCAAGCCCGGAGCATAGACGCCGTCGTCATTGCTCACCAGTATGCGATGCATGGATAATGTCCTCTATAGCTTTAATTATAAAACATCTGCCTTCCGGATAATGCCGCCAAAAAGCAGGAAAAGATCCTGCGTCAGCCTGCATCTCAGCGGAACATCTCAATAAGCCGCTCTACGATCTGATTGAAGCTTGCCGCCGCACTGGCCTGGCTCTGGACAAATGTTTTTCCGCTGTCTCCCAGGGCGCAGACCGATGGGTCCATGGGAACAGCTCCCAGGAATCTCTCCTCCATCTCCCGGGCCATCCTCTCGCCGCCTCCCGCGCCAAAGATGCTTATGCTCTCGCCGCAATGGGGGCAGATCAGCCCGGACATATTCTCCACAATTCCCAAAACGGGAATCTTCATGGCCCGGACCATGTTCACCGCCTTGCGGCTGTCCAGCAATGCCACCTCCTGGGGGGTGGTGACAATTATCGCCCCGGCCAGCTCCGGGATGAGCTGGACCACAGAGAGGGGCTCGTCGGAGGTTCCCGGCGGCAGATCTATAAGCAAAAAGTCCAGGTCTCCCCAGTCCACATCCTGGATGAACTGCTTGATGGCGGCCATCTTCATAGGGCCCCGCCAGACCACCGGCGAGTCCCGGCTGGAGAGGAGGAAGGCCATGGAGGCGGCCCTGATCCCATCCGCCTCGACAGGCAGAATCCCATCCTGTCCCTGCATCAGCCGGCCCTCTTCAATCCCCAGTAGCTTTGCAATGTCCGGGCCGGTTATATCGGCATCAAGAATGCCCACCTTAAAGCCCTTCATCTGCAGGGCCCGGGCCAGGTTGACTGTGACTGTGCTCTTTCCCACTCCCCCTTTGCCGCTGGCTATGATGATCTTGTGCTTGACCCTGGCCATGCGATCTACTTTATGATCGCATTCTCTTCCCGCTCTGACATCCTTTTCATCTTTGCAAGAGCCCTTCTGGGCGCATGAATCGCATTCGCTGCTCTTTTCCGTCATGAATTTCATTCCAATGGATTTTAGATGCAATCAGACTCGTTTAAAGCGATTTGCATAACAATGGTTAAAAGCGAGATTATTTATTAGTTTGCATGAAAATATAGATTGCCCTGATAGAGCTTTCTTGATATCGACCCGTCCTTCTCCAGAATCTTGCAGTACTTGATGGCATCATTTCCGGCCAGATCCAGATGAAGGCCGATCTCCTGCAGGGTCAGCTCTTTCTCGGACAAGAGTTTGAGCATCCTCTCCTTAATGGCTATAGGAACGCTCCAGTCCCAGTCCGGTATCAGCTCGGCTCCGGGAAAGATCTCCAGCATCCTATGCATCTCCTCCTGGCTCAGTGGCTCTACCGGTTCGGCGGGAGTGCGAACCACGGTGTTTAGCTGAATCCGGTCCGGATCGATGGCCTCTGCCGCTCTGGCAATCCTCTCCGCCTCATGATCGTTGATGTCCTCAACCAGCATCACCTCCAGCCAGATCTCTCCGGAATACTCCCTGCGAAAGTCCTTGAGGCCCTGGATCATCTCTTCCGCAAAAAGGCCTCTTGCCGGGCGGTTGATGGCTATAAATGCCTCCTGGCTGACGGCGTCCAATGAAGGCAAAACCACATCCGCAGCCGCCACCTCCTTTCTCACTGCCGGGCTGGTGAGAAGGGTGCTGTTGGTGATCACCGCCACGGGCGAGTCCACTATCTGCTTGGCCCGGCTGACCACCTCTCCCAGATCCAGGCTCAGGGTCGGCTCGCCTGATCCGGCAAAGGTAAGATAATCAAAGGGCTCATCCCGCCGCCGCTCTATCTCCCTTACAACCTTATCCCGGGGCACGAATCGATCTCGGCAAGAAGTGAGGCAGGCGGTTCTGCCCAACTCGCAGTAGACGCAATCCAGGTTGCAGGTCTTGAATTGGAGCAGGTCAACGCCCATGGAAAGGCCCAGGCGACGGGAGAGCACCGGCCCGAATAGATATCCCATAATCCTAATCGATCTTGCCCCTATTCTTACTATTTATCTTTTCCATCTATCTTTTCCATCGGGAGACCGGACGACTTAAATCCCGGAGGGCTGCTGTCCGGCTATCCGGGAAGGCATTGTCTGACGGTTCTACTTCTTGCAGGCCAGTCATACCCTCCAGATCTCCCTGGGAAGGCGGGTCAGACTCTCCGCTCCTCCTGACCGAATCAGGTAGGTGTCTTCTACTCCCACCACACCCTTTCCGGGATAGATCATCTTGGGCTCCACGGCTATAATCATGTTCTCCTTGATCTTTTGGTCCAGGGGGCCGATGACGGGATACTCATCGATCTCCAGGCCCAAGCCGTGGCCCACAAAGCCCGCTTTTCTTCCCTTCGGCCCGCCCAGATGCTCGCCATAGCCCAGCCTCTCCCCCTCGGCCTCGCTGAGGTTCCAGGTATCCCGGCAGAGCCTGCCCGGATTTAGCTCAAGGGCAACGGCCTCCTCAATCTGCAGGGCAGCCTGGTGGGCCTGCTCCATCTCCGGCGGGGGGCTTCCCAGACAGAATATGCGGGTCTCGTCGGCAGTATAGCCGTTATAGCATCCGGCATAGTCCACCAGAACCGGCTGGCCTCGCCTGATGCGAGCGAATCCCGGGCCCTGGGGCAGGAACAGGGACATGCCCTTTCCGCCTGTGGGCGAGGATACATAGCTGGGATAGGCGGCGCTCTCCCCGGCCATGAGATGGCCCATGGGAAGGCTGTGGTTGAACCTTCTGAATGCCACCCTTCCCGGATGGCCGGAGAGCCTCAGGCTCTTCTCCACCTCAGCAGCCAGATCGATCTCTCGCATGCCTTCCCTGAGGTGATCGGCCACGCATGCGATTGCTGCATCCAGATTCTCTGCCGCCCGGCGGACGAGATCTATCTCATATTCCGACTTGACCGATCGAATGTGCTTGATCTCCTCAGAGATGTCCGATATAGCCACATCCTCTCCCAGGGATCCCGCCAGCCGGAGGCAATAGCTGTGAGGCAGTATATCCAGCTCCAGGCCGATCTTGTCTCCCGAGGAGATGCCAAGGTCCTTTCCCAGGGACCGAAGGCTCTTCTGGGGCCGGGGCGACATGGCGGCCTCCTCAGCGGCCCGCTCCAGGCTCTTTCTGATCATCAGTGTGGGCTGGCCGTCCCGGGGAATGTAGATCAGCCCCTCCTGAGCTGTGCCCGAGAAATAGCCCAGATTTATGGATCCCAGGATGATGGCTCCGGTCAGATCGCCCAAATTCTCCTGTAGCCTCTTGATCCTGGGCTCGATCTCCCCGCGGGGTGTCAAGATGTAATTGCTCTCTTTCATACTCCGATCTCCTCTTCCAGGTCCTGAAGATACTGCTCTAGCACCCTGGCCCTCTTTGCGGCAAGTCTCTTTGCGGCAGAGGTATGCATGCCCTCTTCCAGCTTGAGGAGCTTTCTATAAAAGTGGTCCAGATTCCATCTTTTATCGTCCGGATCTCTATCCCGGCAGAAGGGATCCTGAAGATGGTACATCTCTCTTCCCATAGCTCCGCCGGTGACAAAGAGGCGGGCGATGCCTATGGCCCCCATGGCATCCAGCCGGTCGGCATCCTGGAGGATCCTGGCCTCCAAAGTGGCTGGGAGAATTCCCCGGGAGAAGCTGTGCACCTCTACGGCATAGAGCACCTTCTCTATTCTATCCCGGGCCATTCCCTTGCCCTGCAGGAAGGAGCGCGCCGCGCTCGCTGAAGCCTGGCCGGACGGCTCTTTCCCTGATTTAAGCCCTTTTTTGGATTCCAGGTCATGAAGCAGAGCGGCCGGCAGCAGCACCCTCATGTCCGCCTTCTCCTCCTGGCCGATCTTCCGGGCCAATTTGCAGACCCTCAGGATGTGGCTGAAATCATGGGCAGGATCAGCTTTGCGGTAGAGGGAGCTGATCTCATCCAGCCAGGAGCCCGGATCAAAGTCGTCAGAGGCCATCGGGAGAGGATTGCAGCTCTGGAGATAAATAGTCTGGCCAGGATTATGGCAATGTCAGCTTCAAAGGATGTAGGTGCTGATGATGTCATCGATCAGACAGTCTAAAACTCTCATATGATACCATGCCTGGTGGGAATTCTTCATTCTGTAGGCTTATTGAAGAATGCTAAATCCTTCTCAGAGGAAAGCAATGCACATACTGGCTAGAAGGTTGATTAATTTTAATATGTGGCCATATAGAAAAGACTTAAATGTATTACGCTAAGATACTATAAAGTGAGATGATGAGGCATTCTGATTCACCAAAGCGGAAAATGATTTGCTTGATCATCTATATTTTGCTCGTTTTGGTCAATGGCCAGAATTCCCCAAACTTCCCAAAATCATCTCTGGATGAGGGCTTTTCCGGAGACGCAAGCAGATTCTTTCTTAAACCTTCTCCAATAGCCGATGAGATCTCCGGCAATGTAGTGGGACCCCAGAAAATGCCGGGGGTGGACTTCACCAGCATCCAGGAGGCTTTAGATCAATCCGATCCCGGAGAGACGGTCTATGTTCTGAGCGGAGAGTATCATGAGAGCCTCAACCTGAGCAAGCCGGGCATCACACTAAAGGGAGTTGATACCGGTGAAGGGGCACCAGTTATATCCGCCGCCGGGCACAGCAGCACTATTACTGTCGCTGCCGATAAATGCACCGTGGACGGCTTCGTGGTGATGAATTCAGGAAAACAAGAAGCTGAATCCCAGCAAAAACATTCCTCATCTCCCGGAAATCTAGAAGATTCAGGCAATCAAGAACCTAGAACAGAGCAAGATTATTCCTCATCTCCCGGAAGTCAAGAAGCAGGAATCACAGTCCTATCAGACGGCAACATCATATCCAATAATGCCATCACCGGCTGCAAAGGTAATGGACTGGAGTTGAGCCGGAGCAATGGCAATGCTATTCAGGGAAATAGAATCTCCGGCAATGGTCTGGATGGCATCTCTTTGAGAGGCTCCTCAGACAACATTCTCTCATCCAACTCAGTTACGGAAAATGGAATGAACGGCCTTCACCTTCAGGACTCGGATAATAATATCATCCGAGGATCTCTATTCTTGAATAATAAACTGGTAGGCATTCTGCTGGTCAATTCAAATGATAACGTCATAGTTGACAATGTCTATGATAGCATCAGAGAAGAAAACTGCAAGAATAATATAATTAGGAACAACAAACTTCTGATTGAGGTAGAAATTTCCGGCAATGATGACAACATCAAGCCCGATGATCCAGATAAGCCTGATCCGATCCCTCCTCCTATCCCTCCTGACCAAAAGAGACCCTGGACTGTCTGCAAGAATGGAAGCTGCGATTTCACTATAATACAGGACGCTGTTAATAACGCCAGTTCCGGCGACACCATAGAGGTCCATAGCGGAACCTATGATGAGCATGTCAATGTGAACAAAAAGCTCACTCTGCAGGGCGTGAACACAGGCGACGGCCTGCCGGTGGTAGATGCTGGCGACTCCGGCTCCGCTATCACCATATCCGCGGACGGGTGCACCGTGGAGGGATTTGAGGCTAGGAACTCGGGCAAGGATTTTCCCTGTGCAGGGATACATGTAACTTCAAACGGCAACAGTATCTCGGGCAACACCGCTAAGGGCAACTACTGGGGCATCAGGCTCTATTCCTCTGACGGCAATACCATCGAGTACAACAATGCCACGGGCAACGGCTACGGCATCAGTCTCCAATACTCCTGCACTAACTCATTCTCAGCTAACACCGCCAACAGCAACAGCTACGACGGCATTTTCCTATATCCCTCCTGCAACAACAACACGCTTTTAGGCAACATCGCCAACGACAACGGCTACGACGGCATTTTCCTCTCTACCTCCTGCAACAACAACACGCTTTTAGGCAACATCGCCAACGACAATAGCATCTACGGCATTCACCTTGTCTCCTCCAGCAATAACAATATCTCGGAAAACACCGCTGCCGGCAATTCCGCAGACATCCGCCTAGATTCCTCTAAAAGCAACACCATCTACCTGAACAATTTCGATATCGGATGGTCCGACGGAGCCAATACCTGGAATTCGCCTACAAAGATCTTTTACGGAAACGGTACTACTTATGTGGGGAACCGCTGGTCTGGTTACTCCGGAATGGATTGTGACGGCGACGGGATCGGAGATGCGCCCTACAACATCTCTGGCGGATCTGACAAAGATTATCACCCCATTGGTGGCGTGCTATCCAGCCCCGCACTGGAGGCGCATAAGAGCGCCGACAGGTCGGAAGCCGAGGTTGGAGACTGGATCAACTACACCGTATATGTAAACAACACCGGCAATGTCACCCTCACCGGCGTCCGGGCGGAGGATAACCTGACTGGGGCGGTCTGGATGGTGGGAACTCTCGCCCCCGGCAAGAATTACACCAACACCAACAGATACCGGGTGAATCTATCCGACCTTCCCGGACCGTTAGTCAATGAACTGCGGGCCAATGGAACTGATCCCTGCGGCATCGGGGTAAACGATTCGGCCATCAAGACGGTGAATATCATCGGCCAAAAGCTTCTGTGCATCAGCGGCTACAAGATCGATGGATGCACCGACGAGGGCATAGCCGACTGGGAGATCATCCTGAAAGACAGCAACGGAGACGTTGTCGACCGGACCACAACCAACGAGACCGGCTACTACCAGTTCTGTGATCTTGATCCCGGCAAATACAACCTCAGCGAGACCATCAAGCCCGGCTGGAATGCAGGCAGCTCACCAGGAACGGTGACATTAGACTGCGAGAATGTCACCAACCAGAACTTCACCAACTTTGGTCTTGTCTGCATCAGCGGCTACAAGATCGACGGATGTACAGGTGAAGCTCTGCCCTACTGGAACATCAGCCTGACCAACGGCAGCTACACCAAGTCGATACTGACCGGTCCAGACGGCAAATACAAGTTCTGCGACCTGTGGCCAGGCGACTACGAATTAACCGAGGATCTCCAAGACGATTGGATGGCAGTTAACTCTCCAGAAACAGTTTCGCTGGACTGCGAGGACGCTACCAATCAGAACTTCACCAACCAGAAACTTCTGTGCATCAGCGGCTTCAAGAAGGACGCCTGCAACGGCACTGGCATAGGAGACTGGCTGATAACCCTTAACAACAGCAGCTACACTACAAGCATTCGCACCGGTTCAGATGGCAGATACGAGTTCTGCCACTTAATTCCGGGCGACTATACCTTAACCGAGGAGACCCCGAGCGGTTATGTCTCGACCTCCGCAGTGCGCCTGGATGTCACTTTTCCCTGCGAAGGCAACCTGACCAATCAGAACTTCACCAACCAGAAGCTTCTGTGCATAAGCGGCAAAAAAATCAATGCCTGCACAGGAAATGGTCTCAGTGGCTGGGATATAATTGTGAAAAACTCCAGCACCGGCCTTGAGGTTGGCCGGAACAGAACAATCACTGGCGGTATATGGCAAGTCTGCGGCCTTGTGCCGGGAGAGTATCAGGTGAGCGAGGTCCTCAAGAGCGGCTATAAGAACATAACCAATCTCACTCAAAATGTACCCCTGAACTGTGAGAACAAGACCGATATCAACTTCATCAATATTCGGCTGCGCACTCTGGGAGGCAGGAAGATAGATGATGGCACGGGCGAGGGTCGGAGTGGCTGGACCGGGGTCGTG
>CALMJN010000011.1 GCA_937864385.1 uncultured Methanosarcinales archaeon
CAACAAAAAATCACCTTCGAATGTTATTCATCCAATAATACTTAAGCTCATCTCTGCCCCACATCCGGCCTTGAGATGAATCCAAAAGTATGACTAAATACCTGGTACCTGCCAGGTACCCAGACTCCAGCTGCAGAGCACACCGAATACGCCGATCCGGCTGCCGAGGCCGGTAGAGCTTCACATCATCAGCTTTCTCATGCTCCAGAGCATCTTTGGATTCTGCTTGATCATGGAGAGAAGATCGGCGGGACTGAATCGGGAGAGGTCTCTGCCTTGCAGAGATGCAGCCAGACGGTTGATCTCATCATCGGACAGGCTGCAAAAGAATCTTTTGGCCTTGAGCCTCTTCTCCAAGGCCAACTCTTTTTTCCCCTACCCTCTCATGGACAGGGCCCTGCTTGGCAGCCGCTCTTATAAAATCTTTGCAGTTGGGGTGAAGATTCAGATCTTCCAGAACTCCTGCGACCCTAAATCTTGTCTCCTTTTATCTCCTCTATGATCTGATTCCATCTCTTAGCTTGGCTTACCTTTTGACGGATCAGCTCTTCAGTCGCATCATCCGGCGCTGCTGCATGCCCCTTCTTCTTGAGAACATCTTTTAAGTCCAGAATAGACCTTATTATCCCGGCTGCTTCATCATGAATCGCTCTTGCTCTTTCTGGGCTAAGAGCCTCTTCTTTGAGAGCTTCCTCCTCTGACCTCTCCTTTTTTTGCAGTATTTCTATGATCTCCTCAATTTGTATCCTCTCTGGTTCAGTGATCTCTTTTTCATTGATAAGCCTCCAGATGAGCCGGTGCAGCTCTATCTTTCCGCTGGCATGAACCTCCGCCGGAAGATCTCCCTCCGTTTGATGAAATTTCTCTATCTCTCGACTTAAATCGCCATTGTCGACAATCAACTCCTGCGGCTCTTTTACTCCGACCCATACCAGGGCATGATGCAGGCTGGCTACGAGCTTCTTCCGCTCTTCTTCGGTCAGATAGTCCTTAAGGCTGATATCGCTCTTCGAATTTTCTCTCATCTCTGCCTCCTCTTTAGATTGGAATGATTTCCTCTGACATTCTGTTATTGTAGCCATTAATATTGAGAATTCCCCCTTCACTGCGATATCTCTACCTTAATATACCCGAACCTGCCCTACTTTTTATTATGCGAGCCGCCTGCCTGCAGCAAAGCATAAGTCCCTGCCAACCGGTGGAGAACCTTAAAAGGGCACTACTTCTGGCTGGATCGGCCCTGGCCGATGGAGCCCGGATTCTGGTCTTTCCCGAGCTCTTCCTGACCGGCTTCTGCTATCAGCCCTCCCTCCAGGCCAGCCCATCGGCCCAGGACACCCCCCCTTACCACTCCTTCGATCCCTTCCGGCTCCTGGCGGAAAAGCACGGCTGCCTGATCATAGGCTCCATCCGCTCCGGCAGGCAGAACCTGGGCTTCTGTTTGGACCGGGAGGGGCTAGAGCTCCGGCCCAAGATCCATCCCTTTGGAGAGGAGAGGGAGCACTTCTCGGGAGGCGGGCTCATCTCCCCAGCCCATACCTCACACGGACGGGTGGGTCTGGAGGTCTGCTATGACCTGCGCTTTCCCGAGGTGGCCCGATCCCTGGCCCTGCAGGGAGCTGACTTCCTGGTGACGCCTGCCCAGTTTCCCGCCCAGCGCCGCGGCCAGTGGCGGGCCCTGGCCATAGCCCGGGCCATAGAAAACCAGATGCCTCACCTGGCCTGCAACTGGGCGGAGGGAGGAGGCTCCCTGATGGTGGAGGCGGATGGTGAGGTACTGGCCGAGGCAGGCTCAGGCCAGACGGTGATATGCGCTGATATCAGCCTCTCCCGCCGGGATCTCTTTCGCCGGGAGATCCCATGCTTCTCTCACCTCCGGCCTGATGTCTACGGAAGGTGGTGAGATTGAATGCCCTCACCGAAAACCTCCTGGTCTCCCGATTTCGCAGCTACTACCTGGAGTCCTCACTAGAGCCTCCGCCCAAGCTCGATTCCCGGGAGTGGGGCTTTCTTTTCTTCGACGACTCCGGGATGCGCCGGCATAAGTCTTTCTTCTCTCGAGGAGAGGTTGTCGACTATGTGAGGGCCATGGTTCCCCGCCATGTCTACCACTCCGCCGCCTATTACCAGCGGCCGGGGGCTCCGACCATGAAGGAGAAGATCTGGCAGGGGGCAGACCTCATCTTTGACCTGGATGCTGATCATCTCCAGAACGCACCCAAGAGCTACTCCGGGATGCTGGAGACCGTCAAGAAGGAGACGGAGAAGCTTCTTGCCTTTCTAATGTCCGACTTCGGTTTCAGTGAGAGCAGATTAGCCGCGGTCTTCTCCGGAGGGCGGGGCTATCACATCCATGTCCGGGACCAGCGCATACTCTCGCTTGGCAGCGATGAACGCCGGGAGATTGTGGACTATCTGGCCGGAAGGGGCCTGGAGATGGATCGATTCATTGTTATGGCTCCCATGGAAGGAGATTGGGGAAAGGATAGAGCCTTTCGGTTGCGTGCGCCGGCCGCTGAGGCAGCGGGCTGGGGGAAAAGAATCAACCGTTCCATAATCTTCTTTGTTCATTCTCTCCGCCAGCAGAGCGAGGCTGATGCTATTGCCCTGCTATCCAAGAGGAAGGGCATAGGACCCAAGAGGGCCTCAAGCTTTTATCACAGCCTTCAGAAGGAAAACGTGCTGAAGGAGATCGCGAGTGGAAACCTGGACCTCTTTCGGGGCAGCGCCCCCATCTGGAAGATCCTGCTGGAGGAATTCCTGGATGAAGAAGGGGTTAAGGTGGGCTTTGATCTGGACTCGGAGCGGGGCAAGACGGACGAGCCGGTGACGGCAGATGTGCGCCGGCTGATCCGCTGCCCCGGCAGCCTGCACGGCGGCTCCGGGCTGAGGGTGACTCCGCTTTCCCTCACCGATCTGGAGGAATTCGATCCCCTCCACGATGCCCTAGTCTTCGGTGATGAGCTCATCCCGGTGCAGATTACCAAGCCCTTTCGGACGGAGATGAAGGGACAAGCCTACAATCTGGCCGAGGGTCGGGAAGAGCTGCCTGCCCATGTTGCCATCTTTCTCATGTGCCGGGGGGTGGCGGAGGCGCTCTCCGCCAGAGAGAGGGCAAAAAATTTGGCCCAATGAAGCTCTCCCAGAAGACTAGCGGAAATGATAAGTCTATATATTATTTGATCCCAGAAAGGCAAGCCTGCGTTAGGGCTGGGTGGAAGGAGAATTGGATCTGGCCAATGCGCTGCGGGAAGAGCGCAAATCAGCAGAGCTCCAGCATCTGGATAAGGATTTTTATCAGCAGGTCGGCATCTACCTGTCCGGCCTGAGCCAGGAGCTATCATCGCTGCAAGACCCCTTCAGCGTAGAAGCTCAGATACTCCAGGACACCCTCAAGAGTGAGAAAAACAGCGTCAATAAGCTCATAGACCAGAGGATAAAAAAGATCGTCCGCCGGGCATTGAGAAGCGCCAGATCCGCATCCAGGGAGGAGGGCCTGGCCGGCATGACCGAGGAGGAGGAGGAGATCTACCGGCAGGCCCTCTCGGCCATAGCCACCGGCCAGGAGGCCATACTGGCTCATGTATCTCGCACCGAAAGGCCTTTAATGGGCAAAAAAGATATATGCCGGGAATACGAGGTTGTGCGGCTGCTGGATAGTGTTCCTATGTTCGTGGGCGTAGACGGGAGAAATTACCTTCTGCGTAAGGACGATGTAGCTATGATCCCGGCCGTTCACGCCAGAAATCTGCGCAATAAGAATTTAGCTTGCATAGTGAAGTTTGAGAGATGATAAAAAGTGAAGATGCCAAAAAAGCTTAACGCTTACTGTCCGTTCTGCAAAAAGCATACCCCCCAGACTGTGGAGCGGGTTAGAAAGGGCAGGGAATCCTCCCTGAACCATATCCGAAGACAGAGATATCTGAGAGCCAATGGAATAGGAAACCAGGGCAAGTTCTCCAAGGTTCCCGGCGGAGACAAGCCGGTTAAGAGGCTTAACCTGCGCTACCGCTGCAACACCTGCAAGAAGGCCCATAACCGGCCGGGCTTCCGGGCGGGCAAGTTCGATCTGGTGGAGGGATAAGTCTGCCATCCAAGTTCGTCAAGGTCAAGTGCAACGACTGTGAGAACGAGCAGATCATATTCGCCCATGCATCCACCGTGGTCAAATGCCTGGTCTGCGGGCGCACTTTAGCCGAGCCCACCGGGGGCAAGGCTACCATCAAGACCGCCATAGTAGAAGTCTTAGAGTGATCTGCGATGCAACGTGAGGGCTGGCCAGAGCCCGGATCTCTAGTGGTCTGCACTGTGACTCAGGTCGTGGACTTCGGAGCCTTTGTCTCTTTGGACGAGTATTCCGGTAAGCAGGGCCTGATTCACATCTCGGAGGTGGCCAGCGGATGGATCAAGTACATTCGCGACCACGTGCGAGAAGGGCAGAAGATCGTCTGCAAGGTATTGAATGTAGACACATCCAGGCACCATATAGATCTCTCCCTGAAAGATGTCAATGAGCATCAGCGCCGGGAGAAGATCCAGGAATGGAAGGCGGACCAGAAAGCCTGGAAATGGCTGGAGATGGCCTACAAGGACAGGCCTGAAGATGTCAAGCGGGTGGCCGATGCCTTGATGGCCTCTTACGACAGCCTTTACCTGGCCATGGAGGAGGCGGCCATCAGCGGCACTGATGCCCTGGCCGACTCGGATCTCACAGAAGAAGATGTGAAGATCTTAGAGAGCCTCTCCCGGGATAATGTCAAGCTGCCCTCCGTGGAGATCAGCGGCTATGTGGACATTACCTCTCCCGCTCCGGACGGGGTTGAGGTGGTCAAGAAGGCGCTAAAGCAGGCCCGGCGAATCAAGGATAAAAGCGGCACAGTCGCCATCACCTATATCGGAGCACCGCGATACCGCATTCATGTAACGGCGCCGGATTACAAGAGTGCCGAGTCTGTTCTCAAGAAATCTGCCCAGGCTGTGGTCAAATTCATAGAACAGCATGGCGGAGAGGGTACATTCCTTAGAGAGGCATGAGATCCAAGATCCTCCGGTGTACCGCCTGCGGCCGATACACCTTAAAGGAGATCTGCCCCGCCTGCGGGAGCCAGACAGCCATGACCAAGCCGCCCCGGTTCTCTCCCGATGATCCTTACGGCAGATACAGGAGAGCGCTGGGAGAAGGAGAAATGATATGAAAGAGACCATGGTCGTACGAATTAAAGAGGTGGCCCTTAAGGATCCTATTCTGGTGGAGGGGCTGCCCGGGGTGGGCCATGTGGGAAAGCTGGTAGCGGACCACATGGTAGAGGAGCTGAAAGCAGAGAAGATCATGGAGATTTTCTCGCCCCATTTTCCGCCCCAGGTCATGGTCAATACCGACGGCACCATCCGGCAGGTCCGAAATGAGATCTATGCCTACCGGGGAAAGGACGGCGAGCCCGACCTGCTCATTCTCATCGGCGACTACCAGAGCGCTACCAATGAGGGGCATTACGAGCTGTGTGATATATTCCTGGACATAGCAGAGAGCTATCATGTTCAGAGAATTTATGCATTGGGAGGCTACGGAACCGGCCAGTTCGTGGAAAAGCCGGCGGTCATGGGAGCGGCCACCAGCCTTTCCCTGGTGGAGGAGATGAAAGAGAAGGAGGTCCTCTTTCACGAGAATGAGCCGGGAGGCGGCATAATCGGCGTCTCCGGGCTCTTGCTGGGCATGGGAGCTTTGCGGGGCATGGATGCGGTCTGCCTTATGGGGGTCACCTCCGGCTATCTGGTCGATCCCAAGGCCGCCTCGGAGGTTTTGCGCATTTTATGCCTCATCCTGGGCATTGAGGTCAGCATCCAGGCTCTGGAAGAGAGAGCCAAGGAGATGGAGAAGATCATAGGCAAGCTGCAGGAGATGGAGAGGGCTCAGGGACCTTATGAGGCGGGCGGGGATGAGGATCTCAGATACATCGGATAGCCTTAGAAACCACGCTCAAGAGCTGCTCTCATCGGCGCTTGCCGCCGGGGCGGAGGAGGCAGAGGTTTACGGCATTTCTTCTCTGTCATTTGATATAGACCTGCGCCGGGCTCAGGTGGAGCTGGCCAGCCGAAGTCTGCACCGCGGCCTGGGACTGCGAGCAGTTGTATCGGGAGCCGTGGGCTTTTCCAGCACCAGCGATATGTCATTGCTTTCAAGCGTGGCCAGGAGCGCAGTTCAATCGGCCCGGGCCCGCGGTCCGGATCCCGCCTGGCGGGGCCTTCCCCGGCCAGAAAGGGTAACTCACCCGGAGAACACCTTCGATCCCCGACTGGCGGAGATGGGCCCGGAGGAGTGTCTGGAGCTGGCCAAAGGCCTGGTGGCCGGCTGCTCCGAGGTGGCCGGGGCAGAGCCGGTCTCGGGTGGGCTGGCCTGCGCCAGCGGCACGAGTTTAATACTCAACTCCCGGGATCTGGAACTGGAGGAGAGGGGAACGATCATGCAGGCCTCACTGGAGGCCATTGCCCGGGGGGCGGACGTGGCCACCGGAAGCGATTTTTATATCTCGCGACGCTTGGACTCCTCTCTGGAAGAGGTGGGACGGAGCGCCGCAGAATTGGCGCGCTCCTCTCTGGGCGGGCAAAAGGCGGAAAGCGGGACATTCGATGTCCTGCTCCGGCCCCAGGCGGCGGCTGAGCTGCTCGAGTATACCCTTATTCCCGCTCTGCTGGCGGACAGCGTCCAGAAGGGCCGATCGGTGCTTGCCGGGAGGATAGGAGAGAGCATAGCCTCGGAGAGACTGTTCATAGCCGATGACGGGCTTGTCTCCGGAGGAATAGACAGCTCCGCCTTTGACGGCGAGGGGGTGCCATCCCAGCGGACGGTTTTGATTGAAGATGGCACTTTAAAGGCCTATCTTTATGACAGCTATACGGCAGGAAAAGAGGGCCTGCATTCCACAGGCAATGCCGTGCGCAGCGGGTATACCGCCGTACCCCGGGTGGGAGCGAGGAATTTCATCCTCAGCTCGCGGCAGAGTCAGAATCTCCTGGAGGAGACAGGAGGATTTCTGGTTTCAGGGCTCATTGGAGCTCATACCGCCAATGCCATCTCCGGGGACTTCTCGGTGGAGGCCAGAAATGCCTTTGCCATCTCACCGGGAGAGCGGGCCCGGCCCATTCGCTCCCTGATGCTTGCCGGAAATATCTTCGAGCTGCTCCGGGAGATTGAGGTGGGAAGAGATGTGCGCTCCGTAGGCTCCATCGTCACCCCCACGGTGAAGCTGCGAATGAAGGTAGTTGGAAGCTAATAGATGAGCTAAAGGTGATTTTATGGTGGTTATAGGAGGGCCTGCCTCCCAGCTTCTGGCTGGCCGGGTGGCGGCAAGTTTAAACGAAAGCCTTGCTCTTTGCGATTACAGGACATTTCCGGATGGGGAGTCTTACTCCCAGATTCAGAGCGAGCTGGATGATGAGATAATCATAATCCAGTCCACGCCCACGGATAAGGATCTGGTCTATCTTTTGCAGCTTCTGGATATCTGCCAGGGGCGGCCGATCAAGCTGGTCATACCCTACTTCGGCTATGCCCGTCAGGACAAGATCTTCCAGCCGGGCGAGCCCATGACCGCCCGGGCAGTGGCCACGGCTCTCAATCCCTTTCTCAAGGAGGGCAGCGTCTTTCTGATCAACATCCATGCCCCCTCCATTATGATCCACTTCCACTGCCCGGCGGAGAGTCTGGACGCCACGCCCCTCTTGGCAGAGCGGATTGCGGGCATGGGCCTGCATGATCCCGTGGTCATATCCCCGGACAAGGGGGCCATGAACATGGCCCGGACCGCAGCCAGGGCGTTGGGATCCGATTGCGACTTTTTGCAGAAGACCCGCCTCTCCGGCACCGAGGTCTCCATGGCTCCCCAGGAGGTGGCGGTGGCAGGGCGGGATGTGGTCATATTCGACGACATGATCGCCACCGGCGGGACCATGGCCACGGCCATCACCATGCTCCGCCGACAGGGAGCGAAGCGGGTCTATCTGGCGGCGGTGCATCCGGTACTGACCGGATCGGCGGTGCTGAGGCTCTACCGCTCCGGGGTGGAGGCGGTCCTGGCCACGGATACATTGGACAAGGCAGTGAGCACGGTATCGGTGGCGCCGCTGATTGCAGAGGCGATTATGTCCTGATGGCTCAGGCCTTCTTTTCTAAATTTCTCAGGAAAAACGATGTTGTCCGGTCCCGTGATCCAGGCAATATGCCTTTCCCTAAGAAAAAGGCCCGGGACATCGGTTGTATCCGGAATGATTCCAGATTAAACGATGATCGATTTGCGCTCCATGTCCGGGGGGTGCAGACCGATGAAATCGATGCGATCATCGACCCTTCCCTCAAGCGGGCCCAGATCAACTATCATTATCCTGTCCTGGTCATGTTTTACAATCTCGGTCAATGCTGCCATCAGCTCGATCTTTCCTTTCTCGGTCAGATTGCACCGGAATACAGAATAATGGATGGGATCTCCAAAGCCCTTCATTGTCTTATGGACTGTGTGTAGGCGCTTTGCATCCATAATATCATAGCTGACAATATAGCT
>CALMJN010000012.1 GCA_937864385.1 uncultured Methanosarcinales archaeon
TCATCCCAGCGGGCCTGGAAGCGGGAGATGTCGGTGTTGTTTAGTATGATGCGAGAGCCATCTGCCAGCTCTGCCTTTTCCAAGAGCAGGGTGGATATGGAGCCGCCTTTGAAGTTGAGATCGGCTCTAAAGCTGGCCTCCTGGAAGGTGACTATGTCCTCGAACTTGGTCAGGCCGAAGAGGGCCAGGCCTCTGAAGACGGCGCCTGAGAAATAAGCGGCATCGGAAAACCGGGCCAGGCCGAATCCGGCCTCGTCGGCGAAGAGGGCTCCACTGAAGGAGGATAGGCCGGAGAAGCGAGCCAGGCCGAACTGGGCCGGGCCGGAGAAGGTGGCACTGCCAAAGTAGGGCTCGCTCAGGCGGGAGCGGATGAAGTTGGCCTCTCTGGAAAAAGAAGCGGCGGAGAAGTCCACTGCTCCAGTGAAGTCCACATCGGAGAAGAGGGCATCGCCCTCGAATTCAGTAGCTGCGAAATAGGAGTATGAATCGAAATGAGAGTAATTGAAGTCGGCCCGGCCCAGGAAGCGAGCCGCGTTGAAGAAGGCATCCAGGCCGAAGGCGGCATCCTCGAAGCTCACATTATCCTTAAAAATCGCTCCATTAAAGAAGGCCGGCTGGCTGAATGTGCATCCGGAGAAGCTGGCCGGGCCGAAGGTGGCATTGCTGAAGTCGACCTGGCCGGAAAAGGTGGCTTTCTCAAAGCTGACGTTATCAAAGAGAGTGCCCCAGAAGGCAACGTCCTGAGCGAAGGTGACCCCGGAAAAAGAGGCATTGGGAATGGTGCAGTTGACCAGGGCCAAGGATTCCTGGACCTGAGCCGCGGGCAGAGCGGAGAGATCCAGGTAGCCGGAGATGAGAACGCCGTCGAAGTAAACCGGTTCATGAGCGGCAATCCTGGCCAGGATCTCCTGGGCGGGGACGGCCTCCTCTGCGCAAGAAGTAGAGAGTGCTGAAAGCACAAAAAACACTGATAGTGCAGCAGAAAGCCAGGACATCCAGAAGCATATTGGACTGCCAAGACAAATGCTTTGCGAGACAAGGAGCTGTAATGAAAATCACCTCTACCTTTTTATCATCCTTCCTCCTATCTCTCTGCGGCCATGCTCTCTCAAGATCATTCCAACCAAACCCTGGCCCGCCAGGGCTACCACCTCGTGGGCGGCGGCGCTGTCAAGCCCTGCCTCTGGCTCAACCGGGCCATGCGGGGCGGGGACCAATGCTACAAGCATCACTTCTACGGCATATCCAGCCACCGCTGCGTGCAAATGACCCCGACGCTTGAGTGTAACCACCTCTGCCTTCACTGCTGGAGGCCCATAGACCATCCCCAGCCGGAAAAAGAGCCCCTGGAACCGGCGGCGCTCCTGGATGGCATCATCGCCGGCCAGATGAAGTTCCTCTCCGGCTACGGCGGGGCCAAGACCACCGATCCGGAAAGGCTGGCGGAGGCCCGGCAGCCCAAACATGTGGCAGTATCCCTCATGGGCGAGCCCACCCTCTACCCCTACCTTGCGGAGCTGCTGGACCTCATCCGCCGGCGGGGCATGACCTCGTTTTTGGTGAGCAATGCCACCCGCCCCGAGGTCCTGGCCGAGCTGAGGCCGACCCAGCTGTACCTGAGCATCAACGCCCCGGATGAGGAGATGTACCGCCGGGTCTGCCGGCCCGCCGCCGAGCTCTGGCCCAGGGTGCGGCAGTCTCTGGAGGGGCTAAAAGATCACCGCTGCCGCAGCGTCATCCGCCTGACACTGACCCGCGGCCTGAATATGGAAAGGCCGGAGGACTATGCCCGGCTCATAGAAAGGGCCGAGCCCGACTTTGTGGAGGCCAAGGCCTATATGCATCTGGGCCGCTCTCGCGACCGTCTGTCCCGGGAGGCCATGCCCTCTCATGCTGAGATACTGGATTTCGCAAGGAAGGTTGGCCGGGCCCTGGGCTATGAGCTGGAGGCGGATGTGCCTTTAAGCCGGGTCGCCCTCCTTGGCAGCGGAAGGGTCAGCCGGCTTATAGACATGGAATCAATAGACCTGGAATCGCAATACTAAATTCGGCATTTTAGGAGACCGCCTCCAGTGGGAAAACTATTTTTGTGTGTAGACATCATCCATTCGCTGATATCAATGCCAAAGGGCAGAGACGGGCGGATGGCGACAGGTGGAGGCATGGACGGTAAAAAAATCAGGATCCTGTTGGTGGAAGACAATTTGGTGGATGCAGCTGTCACCAGGCAAGTCTTGAAGCATAACCATCAAACTGACCTGATCCTCGCCGCCAATTGCAAAGAGGCCCTGGCTCTCCTGCAATCAAAGAGCCGATCCGATCTGCCTCAGCTTATCCTTCTGGATCTCAATCTTCCCGACATCAGCGGCATAGAGCTTCTCCGGCGCATCAAGAAGGACAAGAGCCTTTATGAGATACCTGTGGTCATACTGACCATGTCCAATGAGGACCAGGATATTCAGAAGAGCTACGACCTGGGTGCCAGCAGCTACCTGGTCAAGCCCATATCCGATGAGGCTCTGATGCTGGTCATAAAAAAGCTATTCTCCACCTGAGGCCAGACGACGGGCGGCCTCAAGGTTTGCCCCATCATCCCGCCTGGAGTCCTGAGGCGTCTCCAGGATCATGGGCAGCCTTGAGAGCAGCGGATGGGTGAGAATGGCTCGAAAGCCCTCTTCTCCAATCTGCCCCAGGCCAATGTGCTCATGCCGGTCCAGATGGGCTCCCAAGACTCCCCGGCAGTCATTGAGGTGAATAAGCCGAAGGCGATCCATTCTTATGCAGCCACTAAACCGTTCCAGGGTTGACTGTAGTGCCTGGCTGCTCTGAAGGTCATAGCCTGCGGCATGAAGGTGGCAGGTGTCCAAGCACACACCCAGCCTCTGTTCTTCTCCTGACAGGGCATCCAGGATAGCGGCAATGTCCTCAAAGCTGCTGCCCATGCTGTTCCTGGTCCCGGAGCTGTTCTCCAGAAGAAGCACAGTCTGGCCACGGCTGTCATCCAGAGCAGTCTCGAGAGCAGCGATTATCCTCTCCAGACCGAATTGTCTTCCTGCGCCGAGATGGCTTCCCAGATGGGCGACCAGGTAGGCCAGGCCCAGCATCCGGCATCTTTCCAGCTCCGCAGTCAGCGCCTGGACCGATTTGGCGTAAACCTCATCTCTGGATGAGGCCAGGTTGGGCAGATAGGGCATGTGCCCCACTGCCGGATAGAGGCCTGAACTATGCAAGCTGGAGATGAATCTCTCTGCCGAGGGCGGGGTGATGGGGCTGGACCTCCATCCCCGGGGATTGGAGGAGAAGATCTGAAATGCGTCGCAGCCTTTCTCCCGGGCCCGGGATACGGCCTGATCGATGCCTCCCGCCACAGAGACATGAACGCCCAGTCGAAGCATAATTCCCATGGGGACTGCCATCAGATCAAGCTTGCCCCGATAGTTAAATGAAGGATAGAGGATGGGGATCAAAAAGGCCTGTTGTTGGCCTCTGCCCCGGATCCGCCGATGATGAGAGAATTTGCTCTGAATCAATGATGAGCCCTATGAGTTCTGAGGCATAAAGGGCAGACAATCCGGCCAGAGCAAAAGAAGAAGAAAGGTTTTTTAGAGAGCTATATCTTTGTCAAACCGGCTGGGGCAGCCTTGCCCTGGCCCACCGGTTGATATTGTCGATAAGATTCAACTCCACGATTTTGCGGGGATCATAGAGCATTTCTGAAACCTCCTGCAGAGTAAAGCTCTTCTTTGCCCCGCCCTTGTCCACAACCTCCAGCCTCTCCTCGGGCATGGACTTGCCCGTCTCCCTCATCATCCCCGCCAGGGTTGAGCAGGCGTTTTTCAGATACTTGATGGAGAATTCGGATGTGGGCTTTCTGTCACTGAGGTTACGATTGACCTCTTTGATGGACCAGCACATGGTGAGGATATCCCTGTACATCATGAATCCCATCTAGAGAACGGGTGAATATTTAAGCGCTGTGCAAGGAGAGGAAAAAGGTGGGGCTGGTGAGATTCGAACTCACGATCGACGGGTCTCTCCGATACTGAAAGCACAGCCGGAAAACGGCAGGCTGATAAAGCCCATCTCAGTGCTCCAACGGATCATCAACAATCTCCCCGTCGAGAGATCTCAGTAGACCCGTTTCTCATCATCAAATATACCGCTGGAGCCCGTCGCCCTACCTGGCTAGGCCACAGCCCCGTTCTTTTAAGCGGGCCGAGAGGGATTTGAACCCCCGACCTAAAGGTTAAGAGCCTTTCGCTCTGCCTGACTAAGCTACCGGCCCGGACCAATGCAGGGCTGATGCTAGATATATATGTTTCGGGTGGCTGGATCTGCTATAGCCCCGCCGCATTCATTTGCCTGTGATTCAAAGAGGCTCATAGAATTGCTGGACGAAAGCAAGGGGGCAATGGGAGCAAAAAAAAGCTAAAAGATATGGGGAGAGGAGCGCATCCGGCGCCGCGCCTCCTTCTCAAAACTGATTGATATATCTCTCTACCTCCCAGGGATGGACGAAGGTGTTATAGGCCTCCCATTCCAGGAGTCCCAGGCGCATGATATTCTCATAGACATGCTCGCCCAGAGCCTCGCGTATGACCTTGTCCGCCTCCAGGCAGTCCAGAGCCTCCTTGAGATTGGCGGGCAGGGTGGCGATGCCCATGGCCTTTCTCTCACCGGGACTGAGGTGATAGACGTTGAGGTCTACGGGATCTCCCGGATCTATGCCCCTCTGGATTCCGTCCAGGCCAGCAGCCAGTATCGCAGTGAAGGCCAGGTAGGGATTGCAGGATGGATCGGGAGAGCGGAACTCTATACGGGTGGACAGCCCCCTTCCGGCAGGAATGCGTATGAGAGAGGAGCGGTTGGGCCCGGACCAGGTGATGTAGACCGGGGCCTCAAATCCGGAGACCAGCCGCTTATAGGAGTTGATGAGGGGATTGGCTATGGCGGTTATGGCCGGAGCATGCTCGATCAGTCCGCCCACGAAGAACCTGGCCAGGTCGCTGATTCCCCATTTGGTCTCCGGATCGAAGAATGCGTTCTCCGAGCCCCGGAAGAGGGAGATATTGGCATGCATTCCCGTGCCCGCTGCGCCATAGATGGGCTTGGGCATGAAGGTGGCCCGCAGACCATTCTGCATGGCTATGGTCTTGGTCACATACTTGAATGTCACCACCTTATCTGCATTCTTCAGGGCGTCGTCATAAACGAAGTCTATCTCATGCTGGCCTTTTGCCACCTCGTGATGGGAGGCCTCGATGGTGAAGCCCATCTGGATGAGGGCCCGGATGATCTCGCGACGGACCCCCTCCGCCAGGTCCACCGGACCCAGGTCGAAGTAGCCGCCGAAGTCATGGGGGACCGTGGCCGAGCCACCGTTCTGTTTCTCGAATAAGAAGAACTCCAGTTCGGGACCTACATTCATCTTGAAGCCCATCTCCCTGGCCCGTTCCAGCTGGCGGCGCAGGACATGGCGGGGGTCTCCCGGGAAGGGCTTGCCGTTGGGCAGGTGTACATCGCAGATCACCCTGGCTTCATTGGAGCCGTCCTTGTTGCTCCAGGGAAGGGGACTGAATGTGGAAAGGTCCGGTTGCAGGACCATATCCGACTCCTGAATCCTGGCAAAACCCTCTATGGATGAGCCGTCAAAGGATATGCCGCTCTTGAGGGCTTTTCCGATCTGGGTGGTGGGAATGGCCACGTTTTTTACTATGCCTGAAATATCCGTGAATTGCAGCCGGAGGAACTCTATATTCTTCTCCTTGATCATTTCAAGGACCTGCTCCTGTGAGTACATGACAATACCATCTCCTGGGCGGGACAGCAAAACAATCCTGACCCGTGCGCCGGGGCGCGAATCGCAATGCGAACTGGCTGGACCTGCGCTTTTAAATAGCTAACCGATGGGGAGGAATGATCATGCCGGCCAGCCAAGCATTGCCATCCAAACATTTCCAGGCAATGCCGGGCAATGCGGGGCAATTATGCTTATTTAGGGTTAGGCTGTTGATAGGGATTCGGATAGGGATTTGATTGTCCGGCAAGAGAGTCTTTGTGGTGGATGCGGGGGGCAGGGGAAACGCCATAGCCCATGCCTTCGCCAGAAGCGGCGCTGTGGAGAAGGTGTTCGTCTCTCCCGGCAATGCGGGCAGCGAGATGATGGACAAATGCCGCCTGGCCCAGGTGGAGGGCAGGCCACCTAAAAGCATTCCCGAGCTGCTGGCATTCGCCAAGGCAAATGAGATCGACCTGACCTTCGTGGGGCCGGAGGGCTATCTCTCCGAGGGCATAGTCAATATCTTCCAGGAAGCAGGGCAGAGGATCCTGGGGCCCAGGAAGGAGGCGGCGGTTCTGGAGAACAGCAAGTGCACCACCAAGGATCTTCTGAAGAGCATTGGTGTGCCCGTGCCGCCCTGCAGCAACTTCGAGGACCCTGCCCTGGCAAAGGAATACGTCAAGGCCTTCTGCGCCGATAATCCCGGCCAGGGGCTGGTGGTGAAGGCGGATGGCCTGGCGGCGGGAAAGGGCTCCATAGTCTGCGCCGGAGAAGAGGAGGCCCTGTCCACCATAGAGAGGATCATGGAGAGCCCCAAGCTCTTCGGGGCGGCGGGAGATAGAATTGAGATAGAAAAGAGGCTGGAGGGGCGGGAGCTGATGTTTTTTGCTCTCAGCGACGGCAGGAGCGTCCTGCCCCTGGAGTCGGCTCTGGACTACAAGCAGGCCTTCTCGGCGGAGGAGGCGGTGGCGGTGCGGCTCTTCAATAAGCTCTCCGGCAATCCCAACCTAAACCACAATCCCAACACAGGGGGGATGGGAGGCTTCTCGCCTCACCCCTGGCTCGACCAGGAGCTGAAAGAGAAGATCATGAAAAAGATCGCCATTCCCACCGTGCGCGGATTTAGGGAGGCCACCGGGCACAGCTACGTCGGTGTGATCTATTTCGGCTTGATGATATCTGAGGAGAGGGAGCCGTCGGTGCTGGAGATCAATGTGAGGCTGGGCGACCCCGAGGCCCAGGTGATTCTCCCCCGGCTGGAGACCGACTTCTTCCAACTCTCGGAAGCCCTGCTGGACGGGGATCTGGGCAGCCAAACGCTGAGCTGGTCGAAGGACTACTGTCTGGGGATCTGCGCCATATCCGGCAGAGCAATCAAGCCTTTGACCTCCGGCTCCGCCGGAGGCGGGGAGCGGCCAGGCTATCCCGGGGAGCATTACACCAATATGCCCATATCCGGCCTGGAGAAGGTGGACCGGGAGGTTTTCGTCTACCACAACGGCACCGCCTTCGGCCAGGACGCCTCTGGAAAGAGGCGGCTTTTCACCACCGGCGGGCGGGTTCTCACACTGGTAGGCCGCGGCGAGAGCCTGGCCCAGGCCAGGGCCAAAGCCTATGACAACATCAAAAGGATCAGGTTTAACGGCATGCGCTACAGGAAGGACATCGGAGCGGGGTACGTCTAGGATGATTGTCTTCGGACTGGAGGGGACAGCCTGGAACCTCTCTGCAGCTCTGGTCGACGAGAGTGGCGTGATCTACGAGAAGGCGGCCACCTACACCCCGGCCAAAGGCGGCATCCACCCCCGCGAGGCGGCCCAGCATCATGCCGAGCACATGCCGAAAGTTGTGGGTGATGTGATCGGCTTCGCCCGGAAGGAGGGGCTGAAGATGGACGGGATTGCCTTTTCCCAGGGGCCGGGACTGGGGCCGTGCCTCCGGACGGTGGCCACGGCGGCGCGGGCCCTCTCGCTGCGCTACGAGCTGCCGCTTGTAGGCGTCAACCACTGCGTGGCCCACATCGAGGTGGGAAAGTGGCAGTCCGGGGCGAGCGACCCGGCGGTGATCTATGTCAGCGGGGCCAACTCCCAGGTATTGGCTCTGCGCCAGGGGCGATATCGCATATTCGGGGAGACGCTGGATATCAGCGTGGGAAACGCCATCGACAAGTTCGCCCGCTCCGTGGGGCTGCCGCATCCGGGCGGGCCCAAGGTTGAGGAGCTGGCGCGAGGCGCCAAAGAGTACATCCCCCTGCCCTACACGGTGAAGGGGATGGACCTCTCCTTCTCCGGCCTTTCCACCGCCGCCACCGAGGCGGCTAAGAAGCACGACCTGGCTGATGTCTGCTACAGCCTGCAGGAGACGGCCTTCGCCATGCTGGTGGAGGTCACAGAGCGGGCCATGGCCCATGCGGAGAAGACAGAAGCCATGCTCGTGGGGGGCGTGGGCGCCAACAAGCGGCTGGGGGAGATGCTGAACATCATGTGCCAGGAGAGGGGGGCGAGGTTTTTCCTCCCGGCGAGAAAGTTCATGGGGGACAACGGCTCCATGATCGCCTATACCGGGCTGTTAATGATGAAGAGCGGGGTCGTGACGGGCCTGGCGGAGTCCAAGGTGAGGCCGGGGTACCGGACGGATGATGTGCCGGTGACGTGGTGGTAGAGGAACTCTAATTTCAATGCTATGACGAAATAATTTTGAGCTTAGACTTTATATTAGCGATTTGTCACTGTATAAATATATAAATTATATAACATCTACTGGGCAATTAGTCTTTA
>CALMJN010000013.1 GCA_937864385.1 uncultured Methanosarcinales archaeon
GCCCCACTCCGAAGACAAAGAGCATCATCCCCCCTCCCAGGGCAGTCACATTCTGGGATACGAGCCAGATGAGCACGGGAAAGACCAGGGATACGGCGCATGGGGCCCAGCCCAGGGCAAAGAATACTCCCAGAGCGAAGGCTCCTATGAAGGCCGAATACTGGAATAGCCCTATGGAGAAGTGGACCAGCCGCTCCATTATGCCCTTCTTCTCCGGAGCAGTCTCTCCGGCAAGGGCATCAGAGCTGCCTCTGCTCAAAGATAGGCGGGAGCGCACCGGCTCAATGATCTCGCCAATGGGCTTGATGATATTGATGCCCAGTATGATCATCAAGAAGCCTGCCGCCAGATCGAAGAACCGCGCCTGACGGATGAAGACGCCTATGTCCGATAGGAACAATCCCACCACAAAGAAGACTGCGGCCATGCCCAGGGTGAAGGCCACACCTATCATGAAGCCCTCCTTCGAGGCCGAGGCCGACTTCTTAAGGTACTCCTCCTTCCTCCTAGCGGTCATGACATAAGAAAACATAGCCAGGAGCAGGGCCACGGAGCAGGGCGACAGTGAGGTCACAATGCCCAAAACAAACATGCCCAGGTAGTTGATCTTGGTTTGGGACGCCAGCCCACCGAAACCGAGGGTGTCTCCACGCTCGATCCTCTCCAGATCGCTATACAGGGACTCGGCGCTCTGGATGCCGTCTATCTCTCCCTTGCCCAGTTGATAGACGTGGTACAAACCGCCCACCTTTCCTTCTTTGTCTATCAAGATCAGTGTAGGATTGGCAAGGCCGCCCTCCAGGGTGGAGTAATCGATATACTTGCCCGTGAGGGGATAGGGAGAATAATCCTCGATCCAGGGCCAGGTGACATTGATCCCCCACCATTCTTTTGCTAGAGCAGGGCCGTCCTTGGAATATGGATTCTTGCGGATGTTGAGGGTTACGATCTTGATGTCCGGATGCTTCTCCGCCAGCAGGGATAGCTGGCTGGTCTGGGCATTTAGAGCATGCTCGCACTCCCGGCAGAGAGGATTCTCGATATTGGTGATGTGCAGAAGTACTGCCTGCCCCCTGTAGTCAGAAAGCGAAATATTTTTTCCGTCCAGGTCCAAGGCCTGAAAATCAGGGGCTATTGCCTCCTGGGATAGGCCGGAGGAAGAGCAGAGGAAGAATATAGAGCAGAGGACTAGAAAAAGTGTAATTGACCCCGATATCAGGGATTCCTTTGTTTTTACATACATGAATTCGATCCCTTTATCCGAGGTCAGACTCAAGCACTCCAATCGGCTGAGTTTTCATCGTGCTGGCTGATGGCATCCTCCACATAATTCTTGATCCAGTCCTCGCCTGTGACCTCATCAGTGCTATGCCAGACAGGCACAACCTTTTCGCCATCGGAGGCAAGGGTCAGCACAGCGGTCAGAGGAACATACATGGTTCCGCCATTGGGATCATAGGCCTGCATGGCTTCGTCGGCTCTGGCATCGCCTTCATCAGCACTTATCTCGAAAAATGTTATCTTGCCCTTGAACTGGTCGGCTGTTTTTTGCACCGCTTCAGTCTGAGGGACGCAGTAATCGCATTCCTTATGCACGTAGATCAGCACGGGCTTGCCCTTCAGGGCATCCAGGACCCAGGAAGGATGATTGACCTCGCCGCCTGCTCCGGTGGACTGGTCAGGGTATGCCGTCCACCAGTCATCATTTCCCGATCCTACAGAATATTCTGCTCCCGCGGCACAAAAGCCAGATGCTAAAAGGATAACCGTGATTAATGAGGCTATTCCAACAGTCTTCTTGATCATGCTCATGATAAATTCTCCTTTAACTGCAGATTTGTCTTGACGCTCTCAGGATAGGCGGTATGCCGCCAGAAAGCATAGGGGATGCCATCGACTTCATGGCCCGCCGCCCGATCCATCCCGGCTTTCAGCTTCCCTGCAAATGGAGTCGAAACAAGGAAGTTCGAAATTGGGACGAATCGAAAGGCCAACTCTAATTTACCTCTGCCGTGCTCCATTGGCGCGCACACCTATTCCCTTGCGTCTTTAATATCCGTTCCACACTGAATCCAATTCCATCAGTCAAGGCTGAAAGCAGCGTATCGATATTGTTGGATATAAGTCTTTCGACAGTAGGATCTATATAGCCATACATAAGAGGTATTTTTAGCTTGATCAATCTGATTTAATTATATTTGAAGTATCTTATGAGTTTTTAACTGTTAATTTTGGGCGGATTGTAGCTGGATGTTTTTCTTAGTAGTTTTTATATTTAATTATAGACGAATGTCGTATTTAGATTTTGGTCTTTGACGGGAAAATCTTATATATCGAAATAGCTCGATATAGCTCACCAGGCAGATGTGGCCAAAAGCTCGATCAGTTAAATCGATGATATCTGCTCCATGGATCTCCAGAAAACAGGCTAATGACGGAAAAGCACTATGAAATGTGAAATATGCAGCAAAGAGGGGGAGTCCTTTTTCATTGTAACTCACAAAGAGAGCGGTAGAATAAGAATTTGCGAGAGCTGCCTCAAGCAAGAAGCAAAAAGGCTCCTGCCTCAAAAGAGCTGCAGCTGTTGCTGAAGGGAGCAGATCAATCTATGTCGTGTGTTCCAAAAGATGCTGTTGAGAGGATGGCCAGGCTTATCGGCGATCCGGATAAAGCCGAATGCAAAGTGAATAAACTGCGTTCTCTGACCATAGGTCTGGATGAGGCTGAACTAGAGTCGGAATCAAAGATCTTCCAGGCCATGGCCGATCCCTGCCGCCTCAAGATCCTTTCGCTTCTGCGGGAGGGCGAGCTGTGTGCCTGCGAGATCGAGGTTGGAGTGGACCGGCCGCAATCCAGCACATCCCATCATCTTTCTATTCTCAAGGAAGCCGGTCTCATTAAAGAGCGCAAGGACGGAAGATGGTCCAAGTTCAGGCTGTCGGAAGGTGCTGTGAT
>CALMJN010000014.1 GCA_937864385.1 uncultured Methanosarcinales archaeon
ATAGTTCTCCCCAACCTCTACGGAGACATCCTCACCGATGAGGCGGCAGAGTTTCAGGGGGGAGTGGGCACCGCGGGAAGCGCCAACATAGGCAAGCGCTACGCCATGTTCGAGGCCATACACGGCTCCGCTCCGCGCATGGTGGAGGAGGGAAGAGCATGCTATGCCGACCCGGCCAGCATGATGAGGGCCTGCGTAATGCTGCTGCGGCATATAGGCTTTGCCCGGCAGGCGGCCAGGATGGAGATGGCTCTTGACATCTGCGGCCAGTTTGAGTGCAGGCTGGCTTTGACCGGCAGGGCGGACGGGGCGACCTGCGAGCAGTATGCCGACTATGTCATGGAGACCCTTCAGGACCCTCAACTGGAGAGCCGGGCCAGGGGCTATGAAAAGCTTTAGCTAAATTGATCGCCCAGTAGTAATCGTGGAGAATTTAGCTACAGCATTCTTGGGCCTGAGCCGGGAGGAGCGCTCCCTGCTCAGTGCCATTGAATCCGGGATGAAGGCCCACGAGTGGGTCCCATCCTCGATCATTTCAGATATATCCGGCCTGCCGGCCCGCAAGGTGGATTTTCTGCTGGGCCGGCTCTTTGAGAAGAAGCTGGTGGAGCGGGAGAGCCTGCACTACCTTGGCTACCGCATCGACTTTGATGCCTATGACCTTCTGGCTCTCTCTGATCTGGTGGCAAAAGGTGCATTGAATGCCATCGGAGAGAGGATCGGGGTGGGAAAGGAGTCTGTGGTCTACCTGGGCTATGGCGATATGCCCCTGGCGCTCAAGTTCCACCGCCAGGGAAGAACCAGCTTCAAGCATGTGCGCCGCCTGCGCCATAACCTTTCAAATAAATCCAGGGTGCCCTGGCTATATGCTGCATCACTTGCCGCCAGGCACGAGCATCAGATCATGGAAAAGCTCTGCCAGGAGGTATCCGTTCCCAGGCCGGTTGCCGTCAGCAGGCATGTTCTGGCCATGGAATTTGTAAGCGGCCCGCCTCTCAACCGGATCAGTCTCTCCGATCCGGTGAATGGACTGGAACTGATATTGGCCGAGGTGGCCAAAGCCTTCCGCATGGGCATAATTCACGCCGACTTGAGCGAGTTCAACATACTGGTTGCGGAATCCGGCCCCAAGATCATCGACTGGCCCCAGGCGGTAGAGGTCACTCACCCCCATGTCCGGGAGCTGTTGGAGAGGGATCTGGCCAATGTATTGCGCTTCTTCCAGAGAAAATATGGAATTAGGGTGCCCCTGGAGGAGGCCCTGCAGCGAATGGAAGGAGCGGAGAGGATTTGAGCATATTCGGAGTGGACATAGCCAGCGGCTCGCCCTCCGGCAGGAGGCCTCCCAGCTACTCCCTCTTCGTGCTGGATGGGGAAAGAAGCGCCGGATTTCATATGATCAGCCGGCATAAGCTCGTCCGCATGATCCGGGAGAGAGAGCCGGAGATGCTGGCCATGGACAATATTCACGAGCTGGCGGCGGATAGAAGAGAGCTGATTGGTCTATTGCGCCGCATGCCCCCTTCCACCAGGTTAGTTCAGGTCACCGGTGGTGAGAGGCAGGAGTCTCTGGTAAAGCTGGCCCGCTACCACGGCATAGCCTTCGACCGCACCGATCCCCTGCAGGAGGCGGAGGCCTGTGCCCGTCTGGCGGCCAAGGGGGTGGGGGCGGCGATCTCCGCCTTCGAGGAGAAAACCTGGATCAAGGTCAGCCGCCGTCGATCCCTGGGTCGGGGCGGCTGGAGCCAGAACCGCTACACCAGAAAGATCCACGGCGCGGTGATGGGGCTGGCCAGAGATATAGAAAAGCAGCTCCGTGAGGCGGGCTTCACCTACGCCTCACGGGCGGTGGAGGGCATGGGCGGCTACACCCGGGCCGAGTTCGTGGTAGAAGCGCCGCGGGAGAAGGTGCACATCAGCCCTGGCTACTCCAGCGATGCCCAAGTTACGGTGCAGAGCATAGAGCGGGCGGAGCTTCAGTTCAAACCTCTGCAGCAGAGGCGGGGCTACATCATCGTGGGCCTTGATCCGGGGACCACTACCGGCATAGCCGCTCTGAGCCTGTCCGGGGAGCTGGTGGACCTGATCAGCTCCCGGGCCATGTCCTCCTCCGAGGTCATAGAATGGATAGCCGCCAGGGGAAGGCCCCTGGTGGTGGCCACGGACGTCTACCCCACCCCGGGAAGCGTGGAGAAGGTGAAGAGGGCTTTTAATGCTGTGCTCTTCTCCCCCGGCGCGGATATACCAGCAGAAGAGAAGATAGCTCTGGGAAGGCAGTTTGGTTACAAGAACGACCACCAGAGGGATGCTCTGGCCGCGGCTTCCAGCGCGGCTAAAAAATATAGAAATAAGTTTCTGCAGGTGGAGAGAAAGGCGCCCCCAGAGATCGATAAAGATGAGGTCAAGGCGCTGGTGGTGCGGGGCTATTCCATTGAAAACGCCATAGCAGAACTGCTCTCCCCACCCCATCCGTCTCCACCGGCAAGGCCCCCACAGGCGGAGGCGGAGTCTTTGCAGGATCTCTCTCCGGATTTAGCTCCTCTCCGGCAGCACAGCCAGCAGCTGGCCGAGCAGGTGAGAGTGCTGCGCTCCTATGCGGATGAGCTGAAGGCGGGCCTCAGTGAGAAGGATGCCGCCCTGACAGCCATGAGCGGCAAGCTGGAGAGGCTGCGGGATAAAGCTGCCCGGGAGATCAAGAGGCAGCATGAGATAAAGATCAGGGACAAGGAGATAGAGAGGCTGCGCTCTGTGCTGCGCTCGGAGAGAAAGCATATCAAGAAGCTTAAGAAGGCCCTGGCCCGGCAGAAGAAGGTGGAGGCGATAGAGGACACCAGGGGGCTTGTGCCTCTCAAGCCCCTCTCTGCCTTCTCCCGGGAGGCGGTGATCCTGGGGGCAGAGCAGTTCGGATTGCAGAAGGGAGACCTGATTTTCTTGGAGAAGGCTTCTGGTGGGGGAAGGAGCACCATTGAGCTTGTCGCGGAGATGGGCATAGCCGGGGTGGTGGCGGGAGAGGAGACGGCACCGGCCCTGAGAGAGCACTTCCTGGATCTGGGAATACCGATTTACTCCGGCCAGAGCTTGCCGGTCATGAGGATAAACAGCCTGCCCTTCCTCCGGCCCGATGACCTGGCCGCGGCCAGGGCGGCCTGGGAGGAGGAGGTTTTAGCGCGCCGGGCCAGAAAGGAGGCGGAAAGGCTGGAGAGCCTGTTCCAGGAGTACCGGGTGGAGAGGAAAAAGGAGGAAAAGAGAAAACAGAAGCCGAAATAAAAAAGAGAATAGGGCGTTTTGCAAGCGGCTTCTGGCGCTCTCCAAATGTTTGAGTTACGATCCGGCCAGATCGAAGCGGTCCAGGTTCATCACCTTGATCCAGGCCGCCACGAAGTCCAAAACGAACTTCTTCTGTGCGTCCGCGCTTGCGTAGACCTCGGCTAAAGCCCGGAGAATGGAGTTGGAGCCGAAGATCAGATCGACGTGCTTGGCAGTCCATTTAGGCTCGCCGGTCTTGCGATCGCACCCCTCAAACAGGTCCTTGGCTCGGACACCGCCATCCACTCCGTGGCCATGTCGAGCATGGCACCGTCACATTTTGACCAGCCTTCATCGTGCCGATTTTGGAAAGCAGGCAATTCGATTCAAGACAGACATGGAGGTGCGCCTTTCCTCGAT
>CALMJN010000015.1 GCA_937864385.1 uncultured Methanosarcinales archaeon
ATTCTATATTCCGATATCAACTACAAGAGCGAGCTGGGCCGCTCGCTGGGCCAGGGAGTGATGGGGCCCAGAGGAGTGGAGGCCAAGCTGGCTCAACTGGCGGTGGTCTTTTTAGATGTGGGGCCGGAACAGATCCGGCAGGACTCCGAGCTGATCAACCGCACTCCTTGCATTGGATTCATCTCTACGGCGGAAAACAATAGCCTCTCCTCTCTCCAGGCGGGGCAGGTGCTGGAGCGGCTCTGGCTGGCCGCCACCGCCAGCGGCATTAGCCTGCACCCCATGAGCCAGCCCCTGGAGGTGCCCGGGATCAAGGGAAGATTGGCTGCTCTGATTCCCTCCGGATCGGATAAACGGGTTGTGCAGCAAACTTTTCGGCTGGGTTACACCAGCATGGAAGTGGAGCCTTCCAGCCGAAGGCCACTGGAGGAGGTTCTGATCGAAATTTAAGCCTCAGAAAATGAACCGGAGGGGGGCGTCCCGAAAATTAAGCCCAGAAAATGGAGCGAGGAGGCCTCCTGCATATAGCCCTCCCGTTCCTCTCTCCCGCCAGATCTGCAATCCGTCTTAACTTCTTGGCTGTGCTGCCATCTCGCCGGTCCCCTCCAGCTTTCTTAAAATCGCCTCCTCCTGGCCCAGGGTCTCATCGCCTATCGCCTGCGCCTCGCTATGGAAGTAATCCAGGAACCGTCCGAACAGCTCGGGATAGGGATCGGATACGGTCAGGGGCAGTGACTGCCTCTCCCACTCCCCCAGCTCCACAGGGATGACGATTCCGCCGGTCAGGGTGACGGAGGGCGCAATCCTCCCGCCCTTCCCCGCCGCCGTCCTCTCGTCGATCATCCAGTTCTTGAGCAGATCGGCGTAGCGGGAGAGGAGCACGGCCTTGCGCACCCCGTTGTTCTGATTGAAGTCGGAGTCGTGCTCTTCCAGTATAATCTCAGCTTCGTCGCTGTCGTGCTTTCCATCCCTGTCCTCATAGCTGGCGGAAAGTCGTATCTTGCCCTGATCGGAGAGCTTGGCCAGCTTGACCAGGATGGCGCCGCCTCTCACGGCCCCCTCCTCCGCCCGGGAGGGAAAGAGGGTGTTGACCCGCATCAGATCCCCGGTGGCCAGGTCAGCCTCGGGAGAGCCGTAGACCTTCTCGATCTCATAGCCTGGGGCATCCAGGTTCAGCCGAAGATCGAAGACCAGGGGGGTGACCATGAAGTCGAACTCATCATCCATGCGCTGCCTGAACTCCTGCGCCGAGTGGACCGAGTAGTAGTTGGCTCCCCTGATCTTGGTAATGCCCTCTACAAGCTCGGAATTGAAGTCCACTCCAATGCCGATAAAGGTGGTGTAGATTCCCCTCTCTGCATTTCCCTCCAGCATCCGGTATAGGGGCAGGTCTCCTGTCTCCCCCAGATTGGGCATGGCATCGGTCAGGAAGATGATCCTGTTCTCATAATCCGATCCGCCTTGGGGCAGGAGCCGGTCGAATTGGTCCGTCCCTGCTTCCATTCCCGCCTCCATGTTGGTGCCATATGTCTCCCTTATGCTAAGGATGCTGCTTTTTAATCGGTCGGGATTCTTGTCCGCCATATCCGTGAGGGGATCGAGCAGGAAGGCCTCATCGCTGAAGATAACCATGCCCAAGCGGTCGTCGGGATGCAGGTGGTCGAGAAGAGCCACCACAGATTCATCCGCTATTTCCATCTTGGTCTTGCTGCTCTCCCGCCCTGATGGATCTATCTCCACCATGTTTCCGAAGCGGTCGTAGTAATACTGGTCAAAGGGGCTGCCCATGGAGCCTGAGTAGTCCAGAACCACCATCAGGTTCAGCTTCTTTCTCTGAAAGTCCTTGATCCCGGAGTTCAGGCCTAAGGAGAGGTAATACTGCCGCTCTCCGGAGAATGGATCCCTGGAGAGGGCATAGCTGTAGGAGGGGCAGAAGAGCTTATTGCACTCCTGGGCTGCTCCGGTCTCAAAGTAATAATCATAAAAGAGGCCCTCATAGGTCAGGTCGCTGGGCAGGGGCAGATAGCTATTGTTGATGTTCTCCCGGAAGCTGGAGATATCCTTGGCTCCCCCGGCGGAAAGGCCGATGCTGGGTCCCGCAGCCGCTGCGGCGGGGGCAGTGCTGTAGGATATGGAGGGCCTGCCGCCCAGGGCCTTGGATAGAATGCCCGAACCGGCCATAGGAGCGCCCTCCTCCATGGCCTCCGCTTCGAGCACCCGGATCTTCACCGAATTGCTCCGGGCTCCATCGACTACGTACCATAGCTCATACTCTCCCTCCAGCCCCGCCTCTATCCAGGTGGAGTAAGACCTGTCTTCCTTTACCGAGGCATTTAAGACCACGGCAACCGTACCCGTGGGATAGAGGCAGAATAGATCTAGATCGCCGCCCGCTTCAGGGATCAGCCGCATTTGCGCCCAGCTTCCCGAGGGCATCTCCAGAGTGGTCCGGCTCTCTTCTCCCGATGAGTCGATTATGGCCAGCCTTTCCGAATCGAAGGCTGAAGTTGCCGATAGGGCAGCCTGGTCTTCCACCAACTGAAAAGCAACTTTGTCCTCACTATAAACCATCCACTCTCTCCCATCCATTGATTCACTGGAGATGGAGAGAGCCATGCCGGGACAAAGGCCTAGAGTGGCCAATGCCGCCAGCAAAAGTATCAACCAAGGATATCTCATGGCCCACACCTGCCGATCAGATAGGTAATATCACTGTCTTTTCTATTTAAGGCCATCCGGCTCCGCACCTTCTAAATGAAGCGGCACAGCCTGAGAGAATTAGAGTCGCCGCTCTTATAGTACGAAATCTTGATCTCTTCAGGCGGCAGAATACATGGATATGAAGCTTCATTCCGACCTCAATCTGCCTCCCGGCCTGGAGGGGCTGGCCGACCTGGCCCTGGACCTGCGCTGGACTGTCCGCCAGACCACAGACAGAATCTGGGAGATGCTGGATGCCGAGGCCTGGGAGAAGACCAAGAATCCCTATCTCATACTTCAGAATGTCTCCCGGGCCAGGCTTGATGAGGCGGCGGCAGACGAGAACCTCAGGAAGGAGATCGCCTCCTGGCAGGAGAAGAGATGTCGGCTCTTAGAGAGATCCCTCTCTCCGGGAAAGGACGATCCCTCATCCATAGCCTACTTCAGCATGGAGTTCGGACTGTCCGAGGCGCTTCCTATATATTCCGGCGGCCTGGGGATCTTAGCCGGCGACTACCTCAAGACCGCCAGCGATATGGGAGTTCCCCTAACCGGAATCGGGCTACTCTACCAGCAGGGATACTTCCGCCAGATATTGAGCCAGGACGGCTCCCAGCTGGAGGCCTTCCCCTACAATGATCCGGAGACCCTGCCCATCGTCCCGGCCAGAGATAGGGACGGATCCAGGCTCCGGGTGAGGATCGAGCTGCCCGGCCGCTCACTCATTTTGCGGGTCTGGCAGGCCAATGTCTGCCGGGTGAACCTATACTTGCTGGACTCCAATGATCCCATGAACCGGCCCTGGGACAGGGCCATCACCGCCAACCTTTATTCGCCGGGCCAGGAGCGGCGGCTGATTCAGGAGATAGTTCTGGGAATAGGCGGCTGGAATGTGCTGGAAAAGCTGGGGATCGAGCCGGAGATCTGTCATCTCAATGAGGGTCATGCCGCCTTTGTGGTATTGGCCAGGGCGCACAGCTTCATGAAGAGGACCGGCTGCTCGGCCAGGGCCGCCCTCTGGGCCACCCGGGCGGGAAATGTCTTCACCACCCACACCCCGGTGGAAGCGGGATTCGATAGGTTCGACAGAACCCTGGTGGGAAAGTATGCCCATTTTTACGCTGAGCGCCTGGGCCACTCCATGGATGATCTGATGAAGCTGGGCCTGGGGAGAGAGCCCGGCGGCCTGGCGGGTGCAGCTCTATTCAATATGGCCCATCTGGCTTTAAGCGGCTGCAGCCATGCCAATGGCGTATCCCGGCTGCACAGGGGGGTGAGCCGCAGGATATTCCAGTCCCGTTATCCCCGCTGGCCAGAATTGGAGGTGCCGGTCGATTATGTGACCAATGGGGTTCATATCCCCACCTGGGACTCGCCTGCCGCCCAGAGGCTGTGGAGCGAGGCCTGTCCCGGTGGTTGCGGACCGGAAGACATAGACTACCAGAAGAGCGGCATTGAAGAAATGGGCGACAAAGAGCTGTGGTGCTTCTGCGCCGAGACGCGCCGGGATCTGGTGGATTATGTCCGCCGCCGCCATTTCCGGCAGGAGGTGGAGCGTGGAGCGGGAGAGGATGGGCTGAAGGCAGCCAGGCATGTGCTCAATCCCAACTTTCTGACCATAGGCTTTGCCCGGCGGGCCACGGCCTACAAGCGCACCGACCTTCTTTTATCCAATCCGGATCGTCTGGCGGCCATTCTCAAGAACGAGAGGTATCCAGTGCAGATGGTGATGGCAGCCAAGGCCCATCCTGCCGATGAGGAGGGGAAGGAGATGGTGCAGAAGATGGCCGGATTTGCCGCCCGGCCAGATATATATGATCGGGTGGTGTTCCTTTCCGACTATGACATAGATCTGGCCCAGCATCTGCAGCCCGGCGTTGACGTCTGGGTCAACACCCCCCGCCGCCCCAATGAGGCCTGTGGAACCAGCGGGATGAAGATCCTGGCCAATGGGGGGCTGAATCTCTCCAATCTGGACGGCTGGTGGGATGAGGCCTATGAGCCGGAGGTGGGCTGGTGCCTGGGAGACAGGCAAGAGCATGGCGACTCAGGCCGGGATGGGGAGGAGGCGGAGATGCTCTATCGGCTGCTGGAGGAGAATGTGGTGTCCCTCTTTTATGAAAGGGATGAGAACGGAATTCCCGGGGGCTGGACGGCCATGGTCCGGGCCAGCATGACCCGGCTCACGCCACGCTACAGCAGCGAGAGGATGATGCAGGAGTATGTGGAGAGGCTCTACCGGCCGGCGGCCCGCGCCTATCGCCGCCGGTCGGCGGAGGGAGGCAGCCTGGCTGCGGAGCTGGCCGCCTGGCAAGCGCGGCTAGAGGAGGGATGGAAGGATCTGCGGCTGGGGCGGATGACGATAATTCAAGAGGGAGAGATGTGGAGCTTTTCCGTGGAGGCCTACCTGGGAGAGTTGCAGCCGGAAGACGTGCGGGTGGAGCTATATGCCGATCCGCTGCCGGAAGAAGAGCCCGATGAAGAGAGAAGGCCGGAGAGGATAGAGATGAAGCGGCTGGGGCCTTTGGCGGGGGCGGTGAACGGATTTGTATTCGGGGCGAAGGTGGCGGCGGCCAGGGCGGCGGAGGACTACACCCCCAGGATAGTGCCCTATCACCCGGAGGCCTTCGTGCCTATGGAGGAGGGGCATATTCTGTGGATGAGGTAAAGAAAGGTTATCTCTCGTCCAATTTTGCCAGAACCTCTTTGGCATCGACAATGCCCCAATGGTAGCCCATTTCCTGGCTCATTTGGAGGGCATATGTGGCCTCGTCTCTGGCACGATTATCATTCCCTGCAGCGAGATGTGCCCAGGCAAAGCCAATCCGTATATCCGCCTCATAAAGCCGGTAGCTTCCTGCTCGGGCGTAGTCAAATGCCTCGGTCAGGTCGCTTAAGGCAGCTTCTGAATCGCTCAGGTGGCGGGCGTACCATCTTCCCCGAGCCTTCAGGACTTCGATAAGCACAAGCCGGTGAGAGATGCTTCGGGCAATGTCAAGTGCCTGGGAGTAACTTTCACTGCCCTCTTCATCTTTTCCGGCATCTGCAAAGAGATCCCCTATGACTCGGTTACACATCGGCACCGATGTCAGCGATATGACATGGACCCGGAGGTCCGCCACAATAAGCAGAGGAGTATATGAA
>CALMJN010000016.1 GCA_937864385.1 uncultured Methanosarcinales archaeon
GTGATCCTGGATATAGATCACTGGATATTGTTTCTACAATTCATTGAGACCCATCCAGAAAAGGAGAAATTCTGGAACCTGCATAAAGAGGTCTGCCGGGCTCACGCCGAGCAGTTCAAGCACAAGCTCTTCAATGCCGAGAGCATCCTCCGGAGGCTGGAGATCTGTAATCTCTTCAACATGAGCAAGACCGGCAAAAGCGAGTTTACCCTCATCTTCGGCTCGGATGCGCCAAAGAAGTTCGTCAGGATCGAGCTGGAGGAGATCTTTGCTGGAATGGGCTTCATAGTTGAGATCAAAGAGGACTTCTCCAAGCTGAGGCTCAAGGTCATCCACGATCTCTAAAACCATTTTTTGAAGTCATGAGCAAGACTCCTCTCGCCGTAAGCCTCCTGGATCTGATGAGAGATTTCATGGCTCGAAAAGAGGAAAAGCTCAGCGAGGAGTTGGGCGAGAAGTACGGCGTCCCACCGGAGGAGGTAGCTGATGTGGTTTTATCTTTTCTAAAAGACTCATATGGGCCGGCCATAGAGCTATTGGAGGAGCTTGCCGCAAAAAGCGGCCCATTGCTCCTCTTCATCGGGAAGAAGGACTGTGCCGTCTGCTCTAGATGCAAGCCCATTATTGAGGTTTTTTTGTCCGGGCACGCCGAGCTGGAGATGGTGGCTGTGGATTATTCTCAGCGGGAGGGGCTGCTCTACCACATCATCGTCAATCAGGAATCAGGAATGCTTCCCTTGGTCGCCATTATCCTCGGGGGGCAGCTCTGGCTTTCTTTTACCGGGGAGTGCTCTGCCCTTTCCGATTATGAAAGATGCTACAGCGATATCCTCTCCGAATGCAGCCAAAATATATATGCTAACTGAGTGCACAAAGCTGCGGCGAGGAAAATTATGACATTGATCGTGCTCAATTTCAAGACTTATCGCGAATCGACCGGCTCAGAGGGGCTCGCTTTAGCCCGGATCTGCCAGGAGATGGCTCGCGAGCATTCTCTGGAGATGGTGGTGGTGCCCCAGGTGGCCGATATCTCCACCATAGCTGCATCGGTATCGATACCGGTGTTCTCCCAGCATGTGGATGGGGTGGGCTACGGCGGCTTTACCGGACACATAACCGCAGCCTCATTAAAGGCAGCGGGAGCGTCGGGGTCCTTGATCAACCATTCCGAGCGACGGCTCAGGCTGGCGGAGATCGAGGCTTCCATCGCTGCCTGTCGCCAGGCGGGCTTGAAGAGCATAGTCTGCACCAACAATGTGGCCACCACCCGCGCCGCAGCAGCAATGGGGCCTGATTATGTGGCCATAGAGCCGCCTGAGCTTATAGGCAGCGGCATCCCCGTCTCCAAGTCCGATCCGGAGATAGTGGACAGGTCGGTGCAGGCGGTCAAGAAAATAGCTCCTGATGTGGGAGTGTTATGCGGGGCGGGAATAACCCATGGCGAAGATCTGAAAGCTGCCCTGGATCTGGGCTCTCAAGGTGTGCTATTAGCCTCTGGAATCATCAAGGCCAAGGATCAGAGAAAGGCTCTGCAAGATTTGGTGGCCGGAGCGCGCTGATGATTGCAGTTCATGTTCGGGTCTCGGGACGGGTGCAGGGCGTATATTACCGGGCTTTTACCCGGGAGAGGGCTATAGCTCTGGGGGTGAAAGGATGGGTCAGAAATGTCCCCGGTGGTGGGGTGGAGGCAGTGCTGGAGGGAGAGAGAAAGCAGGTAGGAGAGCTGCTCAAGTCCATGAAGTCAGGACCTACCGGATCCCTTGTCCTGGGGATGGAGCTGTCCGAGCTGGAAGCCAAGAGTTACGAGGATTTTGAGATCGAATACTAGATGGGATGTGTTTTTCATGCTTACCGTCAACAGATACAAATGCTGCTACTGTGGTGCCTGCGTCGGAGTCTGTCCGACCTGTGCCCTGGAGCTGGTTGAGACCTGGCTGGAGGTCTCGGCAGAGTGCAAGGAGTGCGGCCTTTGCGCCAAGATCTGTCCTGTAGGGGCCCTGGAGGTAAGGGCATGAAGTGCGACCTGGTGGTGGTTGGCGGCGGCCCGGGCGGCTCCATGGCGGCCCGGGCAGCAGCGTCCGCCGGCCTGAAGGTGGTTATGCTGGAGAAGCGCCAGGAGATAGGCGATCCGGTCCGCTGCGCGGAAGGAGTGAGCAAGAGGTCGCTATGCAAAATGGTCCAGCCCGAGCCGGAGTGGATATCCTCAGAGGTCAAAGGTGCCAGGCTTTATGCCCCGGACGGAAATAGCATCGTCATGTCCGAGGACAAGAGCGGCGGGGAGGTGGGCTATGTCCTGGAGAGAAAGGTCTTCGATCGGGGGCTGGCCATGCTGGCCGCCCAGGCCGGGGCCAGGGTCATGGTCAAGACCAGAGCACTGGGACTGATCAAGAAGGACGGAGTTATATGCGGCGTCTCAGCCATGCGCATAGGAGAGCCCATGCAGATTGAGGCTCCTCTGGTCATCGGAGCAGATGGTGTGGAGTCCAAGGTGGGTCGCTGGGCGGGCATAGATACCACATTGAAGCTGGATGACATAGAGTCCTGCGCCCAGTTCCTGGTGCAGGATGCATCCATAGATGACGATTACACCGAATTCTTTTTGGGAAACAGCATCGCTCCATCCGGCTACGCCTGGTCCTTTCCTAAAGGACGCAAGCTGGCAAATATAGGTCTTGGAATTCAGGGTTCCCGGTCCAAGCCGGGGGAGGCGGTGCGCCTTCTGCGGCAGCTGATGAAGAGCCGTTTTCCCAACGGCAGGGTGGTGGAGATGGTGGTAGGAGGCGATCCCTGCTCCGGGCCCATAGACTCCGCCATTGCCGACGGAGTGATGCTGGTGGGAGATGCCGCCCACCAGACCGATCCCCTCACCGGGGGAGGCATACTCAATGCCATGAAGGCAGGAGCCATATCCGGGGAGGTAGCGGCCAAAGCCATATCCGCCGGCGATTTAACCCGAAAAGGGCTCCAGGAGTATGAGGCGCGCTGGAAAGAGGATATAGGCAAGACTCTAGCCCGAAGCTTCCAGCTTAAAGAGTTCTTTGTCAAGCTCACGGACAAGGATATCAACCAGCTCATAGGCTCCCTGGCCAAGGAAGATATAGCCAAGATGGATCTGGGAGGAATGCTGCGGGTTTTATTCCGGCTCAATCCCAAGCTGCTATGGAGCTTGAAGAGCCTGATAATTTAGAGGGGAGGGGTGGAAGGACTCCATCCGCATACTCTTTCTAGCATATCCAGATCCCAATAACCATATTTTAGTATAATTCAGAATAGCACGCAGGTTCCGTCTTCTCTCTTGGGAAGCTTATCCAAATCAAAGAATACCGCAATCCTCTCCTTATCCGCATTGATGGCCAAGACGCCCAAATGAAAGATGTAGCGCCTGGTTCTGCGCCCCTCAGGGATGTTCAAGTGATGGTCTCGGCGAAGAATGGTGGCGCTGGCCGATTGCAGTGCCGGGCCGCTCTGCAGGAATAGCAGGCCCGGCAGGTTGAGGTGTTGGTGACCGGTGGTAGGATACCTCTCCTCCATTAATTCTCCCAGCTCTTCGCGACTGATATCGACCTTCCTCTCTCCGCTTCCCACGGTGATATTGCTCTCATCGGCATGAACCCAATCGACACGGGAGTGAAGGGCGCTTAAGATATAGCTGTCCCCCCTCCCGTGTTTCTCTACAGGAAGGAGCTGCTCCAGGTTCTTTATAAATGGTCGCAGGAGCGGACTGGTCCCGGCGAAGAGGCTTCCAGGCAGGTTTTCGACCTCGGTTAGGGTCAGCTCCTGAAGATCCCTCTCCCGGATCTCGATGCATATCATAGCAGCAACATCGGCTCACTGGCAAATATATCTTGCCCGGCTCAGGTCG
>CALMJN010000017.1 GCA_937864385.1 uncultured Methanosarcinales archaeon
CCATCTCCGCTGGGGGGACATCTCTTGATCCCTCCTGCAGCATGCTCTGGTAGCTTCGATGGGGAAAGTAGAGGCGGCGGGCGGCAAGAAAGAGCCGATCCCGGGACTCTTCAGAGATTATGCCTTTTTCTTTCGCCAGATCCAGATTGAAGCGGATGTTGACCAGAGGTTCGGATGTGGGAGCATAGCTGAAGGGATCAAAGGTCAGAGCCACCTCGTCATCCGATACCAATCGGCCGCTCTTATAGGCCTGATAAATGGAGCCGATTCCCTCCATGCCGTAGACATCCAGCTCCGAGGCCCGCAGTGCCCCCATGCTGGAGGCGCCCAAAACCCTGGCCCCTGCCTCCAGGGCATAGATCACCTCTTTATGAGCTACAGAGCACTCCTGAAAGAAGACGCCGTCTATGAGACAGATGACCTCTGCTCCCTCCCTGGCCGCCTGATAGATGTCTCCCCTCTTAGCCGGGGGACGGTAGTCGGCTTGCAGAGCCTCCTCTGCCCGCTTTCTAGGCAGGCTTGGACCGAGAAAGACGACTACTGCTGCGCCTGGCATTTCTGCACCTCTTGCCCACCCTCTCCGGATCGACAGCCGACATCTCCAGGCCGGGGACTATGATCCTGACCACTGGTATCCCTATCTCTGGTCTTGTCAGGTCCACCACCACCGCCCGGTCCAGTCCGGCCTGCTGCAGCTTGGCCAGCATGTGCCGGATGTCCAAGAGAAAGTCGTCGCTCTCAAAAGAGGGCACAGCCGCAAAGCTTCTCTTCTCCGAGCCGTCAAACCAGTGAGCATTGAGCTTCTTGGTCCTCTCATAACCTATCCTTTTCCGGAAATCGGCCAGGGTGGCATCCTCCCGCGCCCCATGAATCTGGGTGAGGCGGCTCTGGGCCACCTCGGTGAGTGCCCTCAGCACCGCCACCTTGGAGCTGGTGTGAGTTCCCATGCCCGTGGTGAGAAGGGTCGGGTCGCGCAGACGGATGTCATCTGAGGCTGCGGCGCAGGTGGCAACGCCAATATCGCTGGTGATATCCCGGAGATAGACATCCACTCCGGCGGCGGCGAACTTGTCCATGAGCCCCCGGGCCAGATCGTCTTTTACGTCCTGGATCAGCGGTCCGGTATGCCTGGCCGCCTCCACCAGGGCCCAGGCATCCCTCTCGATGACCTCAGCCAGGCCGTGGAATATGGCTTCCTCCAGGACATTTCCCGAGGCCAGACCGGTGGTATTGGTCCGGAAAAGGCGTCTATAATCGGAAGGCAGGGGATGGAATACGGCATTGGCCGGTACCAGGATCTCCTCCTCCTTGATCATATCCCAGCCGGAGATCCAGGGTATCAGGGCATCGGGATCGGCATCTTCAGGCAGTATCAGATCCCGGGGATCGAGAGCGCCGTCCAGATGGGAGAAGGCAGCCACCGCCAGCTCTCTGTCCCTCACCTCCGCGGAGTATCTCTCCAGCCCCTCCATCATGGCCGAGACCCGGGCCTCGGTGGGGGTGGCCCCCTTGCCGTTGTAGACCGAGATGGCCCCCCGGTCGGCCATGGGCCGGATAGAGGAGAATACGGGAATGCCGATGCGGTCAAGATCGGTTATGTCCGCCACCCTGGTGATTCCGGCGGCAGGAAGCTTGGCCTCGGCGGCCCGCAAGGTCTCCTCCGGTGGAACCGCCCGGTGGGTATCATCTCTGTACTTTTTCAAGCAGGAGGCAAGTCTCATCGAGATGGCCCTCTGAGGCTGATGGAATATAAACTCTATTCAGAGAGGGAGAGGAAGGGCAGAGGCTCCTTTTTCCTGTAAGCCAGAGCCTGGCAGGTGGCGATAAGCCTGCCGTCTTCGCCGGTCACATCGATCTGGCAGGCGGCTATCTTTCGAGATCTATTGATCTCCCGGCCCTCTGCCTGCAAAATCTCTCCAGGCCTGGGGCCGCTGAGGTAGCTTACATTCACCCCCAGGGCCACGGCCACGGTGCCGTGGGAGTTGACCGCCAGCTCAAAGGCGGCGTCAATGAGGGAGTATATGGCTGCTCCGTGGGTGCAATCGAAGATATTGTTCATGCTCTCATTGGTCTTCATCTGGAGAAGGGCGCGACCCTCCTTTAGATCGATCACGGTAATCCCAAAGGCTCGAGCATAGGGCTCATCGGCAAAGCGTCTCTTCAGGGCTTCCAGGCAGCTATTCACGGCATCATTCCTCTGACAGTATCCTTCATGCTCATCGGGATTAAACTCGAAATGGTTATATCTGCTCCCCCCGATCTGACACATCATGCCCAGCTCCTCAGGCGGCAAGCCGGAGCCGGCCTGTATCGAGGTGAGCGGCCCGGATGTGTCCATAGTGCTTACCCAGGGGGCCATCAACATTTGGCTCGGAAGAAAGCTGGAGAAGGCTCTCATCTCCAGGATCTTTTTGATCATATCCCAGATCGATGCCGGCGCAGAGCACGAGAAGGAGATCCTCTGCCGGTTCGAGGAGATCAGCGAGTTTGAGAATAATGGCTACATCCTCACCTCCTATGCCAGAAAGGGAGAGGTGTACCGGGCCATATTCGTGGTTCCATTCTCCAACAGCCGGGCTCTGGAGAGGTTCGTGGAGTCCGTATCTCTGGAGACGGAAAAAGAGGATGTAAAGATCACCATCTACTGGAGGGGCGGGCGGACAAGGATGAATATGATCAAAGAGGAGCTCTCCCGGCTCAATTGCTTCAGCACTCAAAGCACGGTCTGAGGGAATGACCGCCTTGGGGATGGGGAGAGTTAAAGTCAGGAGAGCACAGGACAAGAAGCCGCAAGGAGGAACTGTCATGAGATTTGCATGCTGCACAGAGGCTATTGAGATATCAGGGATCAGAAAATGCTTTGAGGGGGCCGCCCCGGGTTCGGTCAATCTGGGGCTGGGCCAGCCGGACTTCGACACCCCGGAGCATATCAAAAAAGCAGCCATCAGGGCCATAGAGAGGGGGCAGTGCGGCTATACCCCCAACTGCGGGACGCCGGAGCTATGCGCTGCTATTGCGGACAAGTTCCGCCGGGACAACGGCATCGACTATCAGCCTGAGGAGATCATGGTCACCAGCGGGGCCAGCGAGGCCCTCTTTCTGATCATAGCCGCTCTGGTGGACCGGGGAGAGGAGGTCATCATCGGCGATCCGGCCTTTCTCTCCTACCTGGAGCTGACAAAGCTGGTGGGGGGCAGGCCGGTGAGTGTGCCCCTGGATGAGAATCTGCGCCTCTCTCCCGAGGCGGTAGCGGAGAGGATAACCGGCAAGACCAAGCTCTTAATCCTCAACTCTCCCTCCAATCCCACCGGATCGGTGGCCACGGCAGAGCAGATAAAGGCCCTGGCCCAGATAGCCGAGGACAGGGATATCGCTCTCCTCTCCGATGAGGTCTATGAGCATTTCATCTACCGGGGGGAGCACGTCAGCCCGGCCAGGTTCTCGGACAATGTCATCACCGTCAATGCCGTCTCCAAGACCTATGCCATGACCGGCTGGAGGCTGGGCTATCTGGGGGCCAGGGGCTCTGGTCTGGAGCAGCTCTTGAAGATCCACCAGTATGTTCAGGCCTGCGCCAGCTCCATCTCCCAGGCTGCCGCCCTGGAGGCGGTGACGGGGCCCCAGGATTGCGTGGCTTTGATGAGAGACGAGTTCCGGGCCCGGAGAGACCTTTTGGTGAAGGGATTTCGGGAGATGGGCCTGGATATCATCGAGCCGGAGGGGGCCTTCTATCTCTTCCCCCGGGTGGGAGACGGCGATGCCGTGGCGGACCGGCTTGGTAAGGGCGGAGTGATAGTGGTACCCGGATCGGCCTTCGGGCCGGGGGGCAAGGAGCATATTCGCATCTCCTATGCCGCAGGGCGGCCGCAGCTGGAGGAGGCCCTGCGGCGCATGAAAGATATCCTTTAAATAGGAGAGTGGCATTGGCCCAACGGAGTGATCAAATGAAGGAGCAGGTAGAGGTCAGAGAGCTGAAAGAGGGAAGATATGTCATCATAGACGAAGAGCCCTGCGTCATCAAGAGCATATCCCATTCCAAGCCCGGAAAGCACGGCAGCGCCAAGGCCAGGGTGGATGCCATCGGCATCTTCGACAACCAGAAAAAGTCAATCGTCCAGCCGGTGACAACCAAGATCTATGTGCCCACGGTGGAGCGCAAGACCGGACAGGTCCTCTCCATCGGAAACACATCGGTGCAGCTCATGGACCTGGGCAGCTATGCCACGGTAGATGTTCCCATAACACCAGATCAGAAGGATAAGATCGAGGAAGGAAAAGAGGTAGCTTATCTCTTCGTCATGGGCAGGACCAAGCTGGATATTCGCTAGAATCTCCCTCAAATCCTTTTTATGTTTCAGAGGATCGGCTTTGCCGATGCTGATAGCGGCCTGGAAGAAGCGGAATACGTAGTGGTGGGCCTGCCCTTCGACGGCACGGCCTCCTTTCGATCCGGATCCAGGGATGGCCCGGATGCCATCCGTCTGGCCTCTTTTAATTTTGAGAGCTATGACATCCATCACGGCGTTGATCTCTCCGACCTGAAGATTTGCGATCTGGGGAATATGGAGCTGGGAGCGGACCCGGCCTATGCTGAGGAGACCATAAAGGAGGGGCTTGCCTTTCTGCCGGAGAAGGCGGTCCCCATCTTTTTGGGGGGAGAGCACTCCATCACTCCGGCCATTGTGGAGGGCTTGGGGCGGCGCGCTCCTGGCGCGCTGGATGTTCTGGTTCTGGATGCCCATCTGGATCTGCGGGAGGAGTACGGCTGCACCAAGGCCAGTCACGCCTGCGCCAGCCGCAGGATTTTGGAAAAGGATGCCCTGGAAGGCTATGCCTCCATAGGCATTAGAAGCGGCAGCCGGGAGGAATTTGATTGGGCGGCGGAAAATGGCATCTCCTACTATACCGCCCGCCAGGTGAGAGAGGAGGGGGTCGATGCCGTCCTGGACCGGGCTATGGAGGAGCTGCAGTGCGAGCGGCTCTATCTTTCCATTGATCTCGATGTCCTGGACCCGGCTTATGCCCCGGCGGTGGGAAACCCGGAGCCCTTCGGTCTCTCCTCCTGGGATGTCCAGAGGGTCATAGAGCGGCTGGCTCCCCGGCTGGTGGGCCTGGATATCAATGAGCTGACTCCGGCGTATGATCGTGGCGAGACAGCTCTCCTGGCAGCGCGGCTGGCCCGGGAGTTCATAGCCGCCAGGGCAAAGCATAAAATCCTTTAGAAGCGATCTCTTCTCCGGATTTGTGAGGTGCTACAGCATGGACGGAAAGCTGATGGAATACTTCAACCGCCAGCCGAGGCTGGGAGTGATCAGCACATCGGGCCAGGACGGCCGGGTGGACTCGGCGGTTTACGGCTCGCCCCAGATGATTGATGAGAAGACGGTGATGGTGGCCTTTGCCAGAGGGCGCACCTGGGCCAACCTACTGGAGAATCCCCACGCCGTTTATATGATCATGGAGCCGGGGGAGGGGCTGCAGGACTGGAAGGGGGTTCGGGTATACCTGCGGATGTTGGAGCACTTCGAGTCCGGGCCCAGGCTGGAGGCCTACAAGAAAGAGGCGGCCAAGATCGTGGGGGAGGAGGCAGTGGGGATGATCGCCGTGCTGGCCACATTCGAGGTGGAGGAGGTCCGGCCGCTGATAGACTTCGGGCAGGGATGGGAGAGGGGGATTTAAAATCCGTGTATGTGTTATCTCATTCAAATCAGTGTCAATAAGCCTTTTTTGCAGATTTCTCTTGCTGCCATTTTGCAGCAACTGATT
>CALMJN010000018.1 GCA_937864385.1 uncultured Methanosarcinales archaeon
GAGGTTTATGGAGTCCTCATTGGACATCTCCACTCCATCCTGGCTTACGGATTTGACCTCCATCTTGCCGTACTCATCGCCGTCTTCCACTGAGGCATAGGTATCGGAGAGCTGGAAGAGGCCGTCCACAGTGACCAGGTCGGATTCGGTGCTGGCAAAGACGCTCTCTATGTGGGCCATGATTATAGGCACATCTTCTCCCGACACCTCCACCTCATATTCATATGTGGAGCTCTCTAGGCTGCCCTCGGGAGATACCACCTTGCTGTCGATCTCCTCGCCGTCCTTGACCAGTCCTAAATAGACCTTCTCTCCATCGATGTCCACCTGCTTGATCTGCAGCTCATATCCCTCTTCCAGGGTGAGGGTCGATCCTCCCGCCAGGGTCTGGCTGTCATCGCTGTCCACCAGCACCTGTCGTAGCTGGCCCTCATCCAGGAAGCTGTAGCTGTCGTCGATGAGATCGCTGGCCAGGTATCCGGCGAAATACTTCTCGGCCATGAAGCCTATGACCTCATATTCGCCCCATTCTCCGTATTCGAAATCCAGGATCTTGGGCTCGGTGCTGTAAACCAAATTGCCGTCCTCTATGGTGCGGCCGTTATCCAGATTAACACTGAGGGTCTCTGTTCCCACATCGTTTTCCATGTCATAGAAGAATCCAGAGAAGCTCTTCCAGTCCCAGGTGTAGTCCGTGGGATCTCCCTCCCGCCAGATGCGGTTGACTGCTTTGTACTCTTCGCTCTCTTCTTCTTCTGCCGCTTCTTCCTCTTCTGTGGCGTTTTCAGACTCATTTAAAGAGGCATTGAGGGATTCGTCGGTCTCAGCGGCATTGGAGTCGGCTGAGACCTCTGTTCCCAAAGAAACATTCTCGGGGGGAGTAGTGCCAGAAGCTAAAGAGGTATCTTCAGCCTGCACCGCCTCTGGCTCATCAGCGGGCTGTGCTTCCACCTGGGCTATCTCCGGCTCATCAACTGTGTTATCCTCGGCATCGATTTCATCGGGAGTTACATCAGTCTCCTCTGTCGGCTGCATTTCCGCCTGCACCAACTCCGGCTCATCAGCGACAGCTTCGACGGTCTCAATCTCATCAGGGGTGACCGTATCCTCGGTTGCCGTGGCCGCTGGGACATCTGCGGCGGCCTGGGATTGAGCGGCATCCTCAGCAGTCGCTGCATTTTCCGTAGTCGTATCTGCCGTATCAGGTGCGGCAGAAGCCTGGGTGCTTGGGGGCGCAATAGATGCTGTTGATTGAGATGCACTCGCCTGTGCAGCCGATCCCAAGGGCTTGAGCCCCCTCCTCGAGCTGGCGGGCTTTTCTGCAGAAAGCCCGTCTTCCTGGCTGGTCTTGGCCGCCAGGCTCTTGCTTATGATCGAGGCAGCGTCGTTCCCGGCATTATCGCTCTGCGATGCTGAACTGCTTTCCGTCTGAGGCTCTTGCGCCATTGCATTAAATGGCAGAGCCATAGCTAGCAGCAGCAGAAGCAGACAGACTCCACCGACCCTGATATTGTGCATGAATCTCCTCCAATACCTCTGATATAGGCAATTAACTCATATCATTCTTATTTATATTTTTTGTTGCTTTTGAATTATTTTTATTTTTTCTTATCTTATGTAACCACTTCAAGGCATGGATGCACTTTTCATTTATAAATGTGAGTATGAGCCGGCAATATGGGTGAAAGACAGCCGGAACCTGATCCTTCACCCTTAGACGAAAGGCCATAATCTTTAACTGTCCGGGCGGCCAGATAATGCACAGGAAAATATGCATATGAGCAAGATCAGATCCGCATCAGTTATGCTGCTCCTATGCCTGGTTTGGCTCGGATTGGCAGCCTCGCAGGGTATGGGAGACTCCCGTGCATATGATCAGAGCGGCTACCAGGGCATGGGCACTCCTGCTTATGGCACGGACCAGGCAGTGATGGTCATGCCCGATTACCTCAGCCCTTATGATTCAGGCTTGCCGCAGGGCTATCAGATGGGCGGCGCCAATCCAGTCAGACTGATGATGGAACCGGCCGATCCGGCTGCAGAGGGGCTGCTGATTGAAGAAAACAAGAGCCTGGCAAATCAGCTCTGTATCCAGATGGGCAATCGGATCTTAGCTGAGGGCAGGGCTATCCTGGGGGAAGAATACCTACTCTGGGCCAGGATCAGCGCCAGAGGCAGCTTCCAGCTCTTCGACAATAACGGCCTCATATTCAGCCAGCCTTCCGTCCTGCCGGGCTGGTACAGAATAAGCGGGGCTTATGGCGATTCTTTAGGGGGCCATCTCTATCGATTTCAAGTTGCCGGGCTCTCCAGCAATGATCTGATGGTGCTGGTATCCCCAGGAGGCTATCCCACGGCTTATAGCCTCACGGGAAGGGTGGTGGATGAAAGCGGCCAGGGGCTGGCCGGGGCCAGGGTGACATTGACCAACAGCGACGGCGGAAGATTTTCCACCAGCACGGATGAGAGGGGCTATTATGCTCTGGATGCGGCGGCGGGACAGTATGCTGTCAATGCTCAGCATCCCGGTTATGCCTTTGCCCCAAGCCAGGTTCAGGTAATGGGTGTAGTGGTCTCTGCCGCCAGGCCGCTAATCGGCACGCCCCTTTCGTGGCCGTCTATATCGGGAGCCAGCGCTCTTCCTCCCGTCTTTTCCTGATTGATACTGCCTAAATCGCGAAAAAGGAATACAAAAGAAGCTGAAAAGAGGTTAGATCCCGGTTCTTGATGTCGGATCTATTTGGGCGGGATCACATAGTTCCAGCGCCACACCTTAAAGCTTGCGGCCAGGATGGCCAGGAATATAGCCAGTATCAACAAAGACTGAAGCCATTCGACAATTGTGATTGCGTCCATTTCCTACACCACCCTAATGCCCTCTCTCCGATCTGATAAAGTTTTTGGTTTGGGCAGCGATTCCCGGGAAAACTATTTCCGCATGGCCCTCAATAATATCTGGATAGTAGAGCTTTTAAAAAACGATTGCCGGCTCGGAATATTGATTGATAGCAAAATCGGAGAGGCTAGAGCATGATCAATTCCAGATCCAAGGTATTCAGAGAATTGCTGGAGCGGCCGGGGCTGCTACTCCGGCCCTGCGCATATGATGCCCTTTCTGCGCTGCTGATTGAAAAGGCGGGATTCAAGCTGATGGGCACATCCGGCTACGCTATTTCCGCATCGGCCATAGGCCAGCCGGACCTGGGATTGATCAGCTTCGGGGAACTTTTGGAGCGGGCCAGGAATATCATCAATTGCATCTCCATCCCCGTGGACGTGGATGCCGATACAGGATACGGAAATGCCCTCAACGCCTACTGGACGGCCAAGAATTATATCTGGATTGGCGCCGGGGGCATCAGAATCGAGGATCAGACCTGGCCCAAGCGCTGCGGGCACATGAGCGGCAAGAGCATCATCTCCAAGGAGGAGATGGCAGCCAAGATCAGGGCGGCGATCCGGGCCCGGGAGGAGGAGGGCTCGGAGCTGGTCATCGGGGCCAGGACTGATGCCAGGGCCATAGAGGGCTTTGAAGGAACAGTGGAGCGGGCCATGCTCTACGCCCGGGCAGGAGCGGACTATGTCTATGTGGAGTGCCCCCAGTCCCTGGAGGAGGTGGCCCGGCTGGTCAAAAGCATCAGCGTGCCACTGGCCTTCAACCTCATCCCCGGGGGCAAGACGCCCAACTTCGCCCTCGCCGAGCTGGAGGATCTGGGTGTCAAGTATATCTCCATCCCCATGGTCTGCATCTATCCTGCGGTCAGGTCCATGCAGGAGGCTTTGAAAGCTCTGAGAGCAGGGGACCTGAATGGAGTGGGAGAGCTGGGCATAAACTGGTCCCAGTTCAATGAGCTGATCGGGGTCCGGAGATGGAGGCGGCTGGAGGAGGAGAGCGCTGCCAGATAAAGCGGCTTGATTAGGCTCACAGCCCCCCATATCTCCTCACATGCTCCCAGGCCCGGTGCTCTGCCGGGAACTCCTCTTTCCGAGTGTAGATGGAGCCGTCCTCCCTCCCGAAGAGCTTTCGGTCCTCTCCCACCGGACAGACCTTGATGCATATGCCGCAGGGGGATATGCCCTTCTGATTCAGCTCAGCGCTGTGGGCGGAGCAGCTTTTCTTGTCCGTCAGGCCCAGGGGGTAGTCCTCCC
>CALMJN010000019.1 GCA_937864385.1 uncultured Methanosarcinales archaeon
CTCTAAAGCCTCCAGATCCTCCTCGCCCTTTATTCCTCCCCCCAGTATGAGGGGATGACGGCTTGCCTCTGCCGCCGCCTTTAAAAAAACAGTGTCGAGCCCCGTAGATGCCCCCACCCGCTCCAGATCCAGAAGTAAAACCGCCTCCAGGTCCAGACGGTTCAGGCTTTTGAGGAGAGATATGGGCTCCCGGCCGGCCAGGCCGGGATCGGATGTTAGCAGCCTGCCCTTCTTCATGTCTATGCTCACCACCGCCCTGCCGCCGCGCCGGATCAATTCCGCCGCAGCCTCCTCGATGAGGGAGAGGGATGCGGTCTCCGTTCCCAGAACGGCAGTGACTTCGGGGGGGAGGCGGTCCAGATCGCTCCGCCGGAAGATGCCGATATCGACCATAGCCTTTGCCATTCTGGAGATCTCTCCGATCGCTGCCAGGTTATCCCCCTTTCCGGTGATCAGGTTTAAGTCTGCCACATAAACCTCCCGGGGGCAGAGCTCCCGCAGGACGCCAAGCGGCTCGGATGTGGAGACGATGCTGGAAAATTCGGTTATGGGCCGGTAACTTCTTCTCTCCCCCCGCAGGGCATGGACAACAGCACCATTAAGTATATCGAGGACGAAGATGCACCGCACGAGTGCTCCTTTCGGGATTGGATGAATATGAGATTGTTGGTTAGCCCCATGAATATGGTTGAAGCACAGGCAGCCCTTGACGGCGGCGCGGACATAATAGACGTTAAAAACCCCAAGGAGGGCTCGCTAGGGGCGAACTTTCCCTGGACTATAAGGGCGGTGGCCGATCTGGCCCGGCGGGGAAAGGTGCCCCTCTCGGCCACCATCGGCGACCTGGACTACAAGCCGGGCACAGCCAGCCTGGCTGCTCTGGGAGCCGCCTTCTCCGGAGCGGACTATGTCAAAGCAGGCCTGCTGGGGGTAAAGAGCGCCGATCAGGCAGAAGAGATGATGACGGCCATCGTCCGGGCGGTCAAGGATTATGACTCTGGGAAAAGGGTGGTGGCTTCAGGCTACTCCGACTTTGCCCGGGCCGGCCCACTCTCCCCGCTCCTCCTTCCCGCCGCTGCGGCGAAAGCGGGAGCGGATGTGGTGATGGTGGATACTGCAATCAAGGATGGCCGGCCCACCTTTGATTTCATGAGCGAGAGGGATCTGCAGCAGTTCATTGATCTCGGCCATGATGAGGGCCTCGAGGTAGCTATTGCCGGTAGCATCGCATTCGGCCATCTGGAGCTTCTCATAAGGCTGCAGCCGGACATCATCGGAGTGCGGGGCATAGTCTGCGGCGGGGACAGGAGAAGCGCTGTCCAAGAGGAGCTGGTGGAAAAGCTAAAGCAAGCCCTGATTTAGACCTTTTTTCCAGGCCGCTTCGGCTTAGAATCATAGACCTGGGCAGAAATGGCGCTATTGAACTGATTCTTCTCATTTCAGGATCTTGGAGATGAGACGGTCGAGAAAGCCGACCTGCCCCTTATGGATCTTCTGCCGGGCCCTCTCAATATCAAACCACTCTGCTCTATCGATCTCGGGAAACTGCATCATGATTCCGGACTTCCGGGGCCACTCCATGCTGAATTCATTGCTCTGGAGCCTATCCGCATCCAGATCCTGCTTTAAAGCCCAGATCTGAATCATCTTCCGGCTGGGCTGGCGTATAGTGCCTAAATCTATGAACTGGCCATCCACCTCAAAGCCGGTCTCCTCCTTGAACTCCCTTTTGGCTGCCTGCAGAGGATCCTCATTAGCCTCAGACTGCCCCTTGGGAATGGACCAGGCTCCCAGATCCTTGCCGGACCAGAAGGGCCCGCCTGGATGAGCCAAAAGCACCTCGACTGCATTATCCCTCAAACGATACAGAAGTATTCCTGCACTGTAGACGCTCATCTTCCGCCTCTGCCCCCTAGTTTCCTTATCCTCTTCATGCCTTCATGCAAAAGCTTTTTTTGCTCCGGGCTCAGGAGTGGCCTTCCAGACTTAGATTCAGAGATGCAGATTGCGGCTCGGGCAGATTCCAATCTCGAGCGTGGGGAAGATGAGCGCCATATCCTTCGAGATCCTAAAGCAAGATGGAGAAACCCAGGCCAGGCTGGGACTGATCAGAACCAGGCATGGAGAGATAGAGACGCCCTATCTGGTTCCGGTAGCCACCCTGGCCAGCGTGAGAGCTCTGGGCTCCGACGATCTTGTCCGCCTGGGGGTGCAGTGCTCCCTGGCCAATACCTACCATCTTCATCTCCAGCCCGGAGATGAGCTGATTGCTCAGCTCGGCGGCCTGCATCGGTTCATGGATTTCCATCGCCCCATCTTCACCGATTCCGGGGGCTTTCAGGCCTTCTCCCTGGGCTTTGCCCGGGAGCACAATGTGAGCAAGATAGGCAACATCTTTCCTCAGGAGGTGCAGTCAAGCCCCTCCCGGGATGGGGAAGAAAGCGAGGACAAGGAAAAGAGATTTGGATACCGGGAGCGACGAAAGAAAGAGCCCGTCCTCAAGAAGAAGGAGAACTTGACCCGTATCAGCGATGAGGGGATATCATTTAAATCTCCATCCGATGGGGCATGGCATTTCCTCAATCCCGAGAGATCGATGAAGATTCAGTCCAACCTCGGCTCGGACATAATCATGGCCTTCGATGAATGCACCTCGCCCCTTTCCGATTATGATTACACCAAAAAAGCAATGAACCGCAGCCAGGTCTGGGCAGAGGAGTCCCTTCGCCACCATGATCGCAGCCAGGCTTTATACGGCATAATCCAGGGCGGATGGTTTGAGGACTTGAGGCGGGAGAGCACGGAGGATATCGCATCCCAGCCCTTTGAGGGGATAGCCATCGGAGGCTCTCTAGGAAACAGCAAGCAGGACATGCATCAGGTCCTGGACTGGACTTTACCCCGGCTGGATGAAGAGAGGCCCCGCCACCTTCTGGGCATAGGAGATATAGACGACCTTTTAGAGTGCGTGGCCAGGGGGATTGACACCTTCGACTGCGTCGCACCCACCAGAATAGCCCGGCGGGGAAGCCTCCTGCTCTCGCCAGAGTCGGGGGGATGCCGGGAGAACAAATTCCGTCTGAACATCAAATCATCCCAGTTCAAAGCAGATAGCAGGCCCATCGATCCTCATTGCCGCTGTCCCACCTGCCAGGGGATCTCCCGGGCCTATCTTCGCCATCTCTACGTCTCACGCGAGCTCTCCTACTTCCGCCTGGCTACCATTCATAACCTCTATTTCATGCTCCGCTTCATGGAAGAGGTGAGGGAGAGCATAAGAGAAGGCACATTTCTGCGTCTCAGGAGAAAGTGGCTGGGCGGCATTTAAGCCGCCCTCGCCTTCAAGTACCATTGCAGGAATAGGATTAAGCATAATAGAGGAGGAGTTGGAGATGATCAAGAAAGGCAGGCTGTCCATTGACAGGACCCAGGCCGGCATAATCCTCTGTGGCCTTTATATCTTCTTCTCCCTGGCCGGCAACATCGCCGCCACCAAGGTCACCTATTTCGGCAGCATGGTGATGGATGCCGGCTTCATCTATTCCCTCACCTTCACCTGGCGCGATCTGATCCACAAGCAGCTGGGGCAGAGGGCGGCCCTGACCACCATCTGGCTGGCGGCGGCCATAAACCTCCTGGCAGCAGCATATTTTCAGATAGTGGTGATGATGCCGGCCCAGACCGACTGGGCCGCTTCCGGAGGCCAGTCGGCCTGGGAGTTTCTCTTCTCTCTGCAGCTCCGGATCACCCTGGCCTCTATATTGACGGCGCTCATAGCCGAGCTGATTGATACCAGGGTCTACCAGCTCTGGACGAGGGGAAGAAGAGCCGGGTGGCCTCAGTGGACAAGGGTCGCAGTCTCCAATTCCATATCCATACCTGTTGACAGCCTGCTCTTTCCCATCATCGCCTTTGCCGGGGTGGTGGGGACGGAGGGCTTGCATCAGATGTTCTGGACCAATATCATCGTCAAGGCGGCTATTACCGCGCTGGTATTCTGGACCATATATCTGGTTCCGGAGAGGCCGATTTATGAAGAGTGAAACGGGGCGATGTGGCCACTCCATACTGCTCCTACAAATTATAGTCTTTAACATAACATATTTAACTTATCATACAGAAACCTGGGAATCCACATTCGAGCTGAAGAAAGACTTGCCGTCATATCAAAGAAGCTATCTCTAACAATCTGAAGCAGTTCGTCAGTGCTTTCTATACTTGATATAGAAATAATTCTCTTTATACTTTTCCATAGATATTCTATCGGATTTAAGTCGGGGGAGTAGGGCGGAAGATAAATCAGCGTGATATTCAATTCGCTCGCTTTTTCTTTTACCTTCTTTGCCTTATGCGTCGCGAAATTATCAAGCACCAAGCATATTCGGTTTAGGGGATTGTATCTCCTAACATCCATTAAAAATTGGCAAAAATCCTCTGATTTAGTGTGACTCGGAAACGCAATGTTGTCGTGACCATTCAACATGAAACAACCTATGCAATTGGCCTTAAGATGCGCGGTTCTCTTCTTTATGTTTAGTTCCTCAAACGACCAGAGTCGTTGAGTGTTTGAGTTAATATTTTGGGATGATTCGTCTACGAATCCCAATAGATCACCAGCTTTAATTTCTAGTCTTTTTTTAGAATGTTTTCAGCATCACCTGGTCGCCTATTATCTAGAACATATGGCTTTGCATGATGCATATTCCACGAGGTAAGAATCCTCCAGACTTGCATCTCCGAATATTCTACATTGAATCTTTCCTTTATCAATACGCGTACTTCTTTCAATGTCCAAGCCCTTTTTCCTTTAAGAATCTTTTTCAATTCTTCTCTTTCAGGATTTCCCAATTTTGGCTTTGGACCGCCAGAAAAATTAGGTATCAGGCCTGAGTATCCTTGTTTGTTCCATGAATCCAGCCAACTATAGCCGGTGGGTTCAGTGATATTCACTCGTTCGCATGCTTCTTTTATCGAATCTCCTTTATAAAGAAACCTAATGAAGTATAATCTTTCCAGAACTCGAATTGATCTTTCTTCAGTCTTAATTTTCGTATTTAGGTCTTCGAGAGTTGCATGTCTTATGATTTCCTTCTCTTGCTTTCTTCCCATGAACTATAATTGTAGTATTAGGTTAAAAAAGTTGCGTTAAAGACTATAGTGGCGGAGAGATATATTATATAAAATTGCGCGATCACTTGAAGAATCATTTTTCCAGTGTTGAGAATATCTCCTGGCAGATGAAGCCGTATAAGGGACCGGTCACTTATCTGATGGAATCCATTCTGATGAACTTCACTTTATTGAGACACATCAAAGGCATGGATTCAAAAACAATAATATTGGAGGATATGGACGACAGCCAGGATCTATTCATTTTTAATGCCATAACAAGAGCAATCAGGAGGCTTTTGAGAAAGGAGATCTATATAGTGCCTGTGATTCAACTAAGAGAATCCGATCTGATTAAAAATAGGCTATTGAGAAGTCTCAAGCTTTTGGAAGAGAGCATCTTCTTCAACTCGTCGGACGGCATTGTTGTCAATAGCCGGTTTACCTGCGAATCCGTAAAGGGCACACTCTGGAGAACGGTAGACATGGTAATTGCCTACCCAGGATTGAATGTCTCAGGCCTTGGCAAGAAGATCGCAGCTCGCAGCCCCGGCCAGGTTCTTCATCTTCTCTTCGTAGGCTATATTACTTCCAGAAAAGGGGTGGATGTACTTATCCGAGCCATGGAGATCCTCATTAAAGAGAGGGGAATGGAGAATACTATTCTCCATATTGTCGGGAATACTGAAATCGATAAGAATTACTTCCAGGAAATAAAAAAATATTCACAGAATGCCGCCATTGATCAGCATATAATCTTTCATGGATGGGTGGATAACCGGGAGATTGAGGAGCTGTACCTCACAGCGGATATTTTCGTCTTTCCATCTCTTCTGGAGGGCTTTGGCAT
>CALMJN010000020.1 GCA_937864385.1 uncultured Methanosarcinales archaeon
ATACATTTTGGGGAAGCTGAGGGATTGATCATCTCCAAGAACAGAAACGCAATTTTTTTGACAAATGATTCCAGAGCTGTGCGGTATTGCAGGGATAACGATACCAAAGTCCTGGATCTCAGGGATATTTTGCTTCTTCTCTTTATGCAAAAGGCATTAAGGAGAGATGAAATAATTGATCTAATTCGAATCATTGAAGATAAGGATAATATTATTAATGATAAATCAGAGCTGTTAGATTTAATGAAGCAGGATCATGCATAGGTACCGATCAACAAATATAGTCATTATCTAAGTCTCAGGCGAGGTCAGAGTCAGACTCCTCAGAAGGAAGCTCTCCAGTCACTGTCCATGCCGGGCTGCACCCCGTCCGCTTGCTCTCTGAAGGCAAGGGTGATGGACAGCCTTGACCAGAAAGAGCCCCAGACCACCAGGGCTCTCAGCCAGAAGCAGGGGCTCCACCAGTCCTCGGTGAGCCATACCCTAAAAGAGCTGATTGAAGAGGACCTGGATCACAAAAAAGGGCAAGAGCTACAGCCTGAGCAACGTGGGGATCATCGAGAGAAACACCATGGAGTGGATGGGAAGAACTTTGGGATGCCTCAAGGACCACAGGGACTTCATCCAGAGCCACGACCTCTCCGGAATTCCCCCCGGCTTCCAGGTGACAATCGGAGTCGTCTGCGATGGCCGCGAGATCATCGAGAACGATCCGGCCATACCTAACCACATCCAGGAGATCATCATCCCCCTGATGGCGCAGGCTCGAAGCTTCCTGGTGGCCTCATCAACCCTTGTACCCGAGCAGCAGCTCGCAGCGGCTAGGGCAGTCAGAGAGGGCGGAAGCCTCAAGACCGTCACAACTGCGAGGATCCTCCAGGAGCTGCGGCTCAAGAGCTATATCCTCAGGGATGAGTCCCTTCGCAGCAGAACCGAGCTTTACAGCCGCAGCGAAATCAATTTGCACCTGATGGTAACCGAAACCCACCTCTTCCTGGCCCTGCCCCGTCTGGACAGAACCTACGACCTGGAGAACATCATAATCAGCAAGGAACCGCTGGCTGTGGAATGGGGCAGGATGCTCTTCTACTACTTCCTGAGCGGCTCGGAGAAGGTAGACCTCTCCATCTTCTAAGGATGCTGCTCCGCACTGCCACCTATGCGCGAGGCATTGAGGCCGGGGAGCAGGCTGGGAGCGGAAGGGCCGGAGGGCGGGCGGCAGGTTCGGCGGACCCTGGCACGCGCTGAGCA
>CALMJN010000021.1 GCA_937864385.1 uncultured Methanosarcinales archaeon
CCGCGTGAGAAAGAGGGGAAAAATGATAAAGACATACACCACGATCGCTGAATCGAGCTGGTTGTAATACATACTCGAAGGGTTGATGGCACGGGTGAGCAGGTCCCGCAGGAAAAAGACGGCGATCGCGAGAGCAAAAGCCATCACCAGGACGATCACCAGCGCGGAAGAGAGGATGCGGTTGGTTTGTGTAGAGTCTCCGCTGTTTTCAGCAGCAAATTTGTTCACGATCGGTTCAATACCCAGTGTGCCCAGGCTGGTGAATTGCGCAAGGGCGAAAAGGATGCTCCACAGTCCATACAACTCATCACCCATCACGCGGATGGCGACGGGTGTTAGGACGAGGTAAGCAGCAGAGCTGAGCGCAAAGTAGAAGAAATTATACGAGATCGCTCGCGCGTAGCGGTTGGCAGTCATCAGTCCAGCTCGACCGGCATAAGAAAGTGAGGGGCGAGAACCATTTGGTCATGCATCACAACCGTTGGCACTCCACCCCGAGGCAGTTCAACCAGCGCGGTGCATCCTCAACTTCCGCGAAGCGCGGATCAGCTGAATCACCGTAATACGCCCGGCGCACCAGGCTGAAACCAGTCTGCTCCAGTTCATGCTTGATGGCCTTGAAATCCCACAACCATAGATGGGTCGAATTGCCGAGGTAGGAACGCAGAAACCGGGAGACGGAACGATCACGGCGGGTTACTCCCAGCCCCGTCTGTTGCATGAGCGTAATGGCAGCCCCTGCCGCTTCAGATGCGTGATATTCTCCGACGAGGAGCGCCAGATCAGGCATCACCAGGCGGAAATACCCGCCGGGAGCGAGCAGGTCATAAGTGTTTTTCAACGCCAGGCGCGCGTCCTTCAGGCTGAGGTGCTCGAGCACATGTGAGCAATAGATTCCCGCGTACCCGCCAGGGTAACCCGGCATTGATTTAAGGATGTCGCCGTGCACAATATGCCGGGCGAATACCGGCTTTAACAGCCTTCGGAAAAGAAAACCAATACCCGGGATCCTCTGCAGGTACAGGGTCGGGCTGGCATCAAAGTTGACCCAGCCGTCGATCTTCGGGCATGAAGACCCGCAGCCGTATTGCATGTAGGGTCGCGATGAGCTCATGCGCAGATTCCTAACCAACCCTCAGATACTCGTTCAATGCCATGCGGGCGTCCGATCCCCCTACCTGGTCCCTGTTTCCCAAAACGAGGTGCCAAGCGTACCGCCAGTACTTACTGATGCTGCGCGCAACATGCACCGGGTAACTTTTCCAGACGCGCCACGAGTGGGGTGAGATATCAAACTCCATGGCGATGATCTCACGCCTGGGGAAAAGCCCGTTCCAGAGCCCTGATAGCTTGTCTGCCAGGCGCGGGCTGCGCATCAAACGGACGAAGTTCTCACTCAGCACCGGCGTTTCCTGCACCAGGCTCGCCAGTGCCGCTTTCTTGACGTCCTCTGTATAATCAGATGGCTTTAGCGCAGTCAACACATCTTCTGGAACAGGTGAAGCAAACAAGTCCTTGAGGAGCTGAAGCGCCAGGAAGAGCTGGCCCTCCCCGGCGATGAGCATTTCAAGCTGGTGATCGACTTCGTCCAGGACGAGATAGAGGGTTTCATCATCTTTCTGGCCGCAGAGGTGCCTCAGGAGTTTTTGGCAGAGCTGATGGCCGGTGCGGCAGAGGAGCGGGGCTTTCCCCTGGAGGAGTTGCAGGCTTTTGAGCTGGAGCACGGCCTGAATATGCGGGAGGAGATCCTGGTGGATATGGAGGAGACCTATGGCATCCAGGCCGAGGTGGGAGAGGACCGGCTGATTTACTATCTGGTTTTATTCGACAGCCAGGACATTGACGACAGCCGGAGCAGCGAGCTGATCTGGCAGGAAGATATGGAGAACTGAAGAGGGTTTCAAGAGGTGCTAAATCCGACCTTCCGGTCACTGCTGCCCTCTCTCGCCTTGGCCGCGGATAAGCCTTCACGGGCAAGATAGATATCCTACATCATCCAGAGAGCTTGGAAGATGCCTGATTTCAATGTTCTTCTGGAAGGTGCCTGGCTGGTCAGGGATGTTAAAACTGAGGATGATGCCATCGGCGTAGCCATATCTGAGGCAGGAAAGAGGCTTAATCAGAGAAAGATGGACTTCGTAGAGGTGGAGATGGGACAGTGGGACTGCCCGGAGTGCGGCGAGCCCCTGGCGGGGGTCTTTCTGGTGGCCAGCACCGCCCTGGTGGCGCTGCTCTTTGAGATCAAGATCTTCAATGCGGAGAGCGAGGAGCATGCCGGACGCATAGCCAAGTCCTCCATTGGAAGAGCCCTGGGAGCCATACCCCTGCGGGTACTGGAGACAAATCCCATCGACTAAACTGCTTTTCTCTTGGATCTTTTAGACTCCTCTCCGGAAGAGCTGCCGCCAGCCGGGCCTCCCAGTCCCAGTGACCTGGCCAGCTCCCGCAGATCCTTCTTGCCCGATCTTCTGCTCCGGCCTGTTTTGGCGGCAGGCGCATCTGCTAGAGCGGAGGCATCCGGCTCGACGGATCTATTCCTGGGAGGAGTCTCTATCTTCCATTGGGCCACCTTTTCCAGGATTCTCTTTCTTCCCTCTCCGGCATCGGTCAGCTTCATCTCCTCTTTAACCCACCCGGGCAGAAAGCTTCCTACCTCCCCCGCTCCCTGCTCGGAGAACCTGCGATCGCAGAACAGCAGGACCCCTCTCTCCGATTCCGCCCTTATGACCCTTCCTGCCGCCTGCATTGCCCGGTTGATGGCCGGCAGGGTGTAGGCGATGAGCATTCCCTTGGCCGGGCCGTATTTTCTGGTGTAGTAGCCGTTGATCTCTTTCTGAATCTCATTGTAGGCAGCCAGGGGCAGGCCTATCACTGCCACCCCATTCAGAGCCTCTCCCTTGTAGTCTATTCCCTCCGCCAGCTTTCCCCCACATACCCCGGTCAGGACGCCCCCTCCTCCGCCGGCCAGGCGGAAGAACTCACCCAGAACCTGGGGCACATCTTCAGCGCTGCGGGGCTCGACGCACAGCTTCTTTCCCGTCCGCCGGCATGAGCTCTGGCAGACCTCTCGGTAAGCATTCATCATGGGGTAAGAGGTAAAGAATACCGCCACATTTCCAGGAACACATTCGATTAAGGATCTGATATGCCCGGCTATCTCCTCCCGGTTGTCCGCATCCTCTCTGACCTCCAGCTGGGTGGTGGCCTTCCGGGTCCCCAATATCAGCCGGTTCTCTTTGGGAAAGGGATTGGGCAAGGAGAGCTTTTTCGCCCGGTTCTCCTCTCCTAAAAGGTATAGCTCATAAGCCTCCAGAGGAGAAAATGTGCCGGAGAGCATTATGGTGGCATTGATATTGTCGGTGATGCGCCGGATATTGGCGGCAGGATCGATGTTATTGACCTCCAACCGGGCCTGCCTCCTGCTCCCCGAGCCGGAGACTGCTACTTTGCTCTGATAAGAGTCATCCTTCTCTGCTCTTTCTATGTCATTAAGAAACAGCAGCACCAGAGCCAGGCTGGGCTGGATCTCCCCCTGCAAGCTCTCCCGGTCTCCCTCCGCCAGGTTAAGATCGGCCACGGCCACAGCCACGTCGGAGAAGTTGGAGAGGGCTTCATCAATATCATCCAGGTCGGCATAGATGAAGGAGCGGAAGAGATCTGCATCCAGGAGAGCCTCACCTTCCCCCATCCTCTGCTGCTTGCTCTGCAAGAATTTCTTCAGCCTGGGCAGGAGCAGGCGGATGATCCTTATCCCCTCCCGCCTCCAGGAGGCCCTCTCCCTGCTCTCGTCCAGCCTGGCCTGGCCGAGAGTGCCCTCGAACTTCTCCACCTCTGTCTCCGCCAGGTCTATCATGCGCATGCTCAGAATCCGGCAGTTCATGTCCCGGACGGCGTCTCCCAGATTATGGGCCTCGTCTATGATCAGCGTGACCTTTTCCGAATCCATCTCCAGCCACTGGAAGATGATGTCTTGAAAGTCGGGAGAGAATAGGTGGGAGTAGTTCATGATCACAATGTCCGAGTCTCTGGCGTACAAACTCATTATCTCATAGGGGCAAATCCCCTGGCAGGCCTCGGCGAGCTGGGAAGGGGAGATGGGTCTTTTCTTCAGCGACTCCACCACATCTACAGCCCGACCGGACCTTCGGAAGTGGACGGCGCCATTGAGCTCGAAGCCCTCTCTGCTCTTGAGGTAATGGGGGCAGAAGGTCCTGTATCCCGGCTCCTCCTCTGGCATGCTGTCCGAAGCCGGGTCGTATATGCTGCTACTCCCTTTCGCAATCCTGGAGGAGACATAATTGCGGCTCCACTCCCGAAGCCTGGAGCAGCCGGCGTAGACGCTCTCGCCGCGAAACTCCCCTTCCAGGGGACAGATCTTCTGCTTGCCCACCATATAGGCTATCTCCGGCTTATGGCGGGTCTTGGACCAGATCCTGCTGATCTCATCGATGTAGATATCGATCTGGGAGACGGTTCGCACTGCCACTACGATCTTCCCCGGCCTTGCCGCCAGTGCAGCGCTTATGGAGCTGGTCTTTCCCGTCCCGGTGGGGGCATCGATCATGATAATTCCATGATCGCCGCTGCTAACCGTGTCATAGACCGCGTCCAGCATCTGATCTTGATGGGGCCGCAGGGAGGGGTAGGGGAAGTAGTCCAGATACACGATATCCTGAATGAATTCAGGGGATTGATAAACCCTCGCCAGAGGATGGGCTACAGCCACAATAGCAAGATTAAAATTGCAGCGATGAATAAGAATATGATAGTAGCGGATGAAGGTGGGGACGATATGAAGCGGTCAATGGCAATTTTGATGATAATGGCTATAGCATCACTCTGGCTGCCCTCTTTAGGCCAATCGGATTTAAAATCGCCACTGGGACCGGACCGGCCTTCCTACCCTTCTGCTGGCAGTGCTATCAAGAAGATGGAGGATAAAATGGCAGAAGATCTGGCGGCTCTGCCCTCCCCGGCGAAAAGCAGCATGGGAGAAGATCTGGGCCGGAACAGCACAGCTCTTGAGCCGGAAGAGAGCTCCAATCGGGAAAACAGCTCCATCAACTCCAGCCTGCTCCAAAATGGCAGCCTGAACAATATCAGCCAGAATAGCTCTCAATATGCTTCCCCCCTTTCGGGCCAGAAGAACATGACTGATGCCGGCAACACTGATTCCGGATCTGATTCCGGCTCCGGACCCGATTCACCCAACCGCTTCAAGGGCACCTATGCTACCAGAGCTTCCAGGCATGAGATAGGCAAGGGCGGGGTGGACTCCAGCATCTTCCTGAAGGGGGAGTTCGAGATGGACAAGAGCATCAAATTTCAGGACCGGGGATTCTAAATGAAAGGCATGGCGAGCTTCATCTGCCAGACTCCATCATATTCATCAGAGGCCATCTTCCGGGCCTTGTTCTTCTCCCTGCTGCTCATTTTGGGAGGCTCTGGCGCTCTGGCTGCCGGAGCACCGTGGGAGCAGTGGAATCAAACCTTTGGTGGAGGCTATGGTGACGGAGCCTGGTGCCTGGAGGAGACAGATGACGGAGGCTTCATCCTGGCCGGAAACACTGCAAGTCGAGGAGAAGGCAGCGATCTCTTCCTGGTCAAGGCAGACGAGAGCGGAAACTGCAGCTGGAGCCGGGCCTATGGCGGATCGGGGGAGGATGTGGGATACTTCGTCCAGCAGACGGATGATGGCGGATATGTGGTGGTGGGCAGCTCGAACTCATATGCCATGGGAGAGGAGCTGCTCTGGCTGGTCAAGGTCGATGGTAACGGAAGCCTGATCTGGGACAGGACCTTCGGCGGCTTCGTATCCTCGGCGGGAGACGGGGGCTGGTCGGTGGAGCAGACAACAGATGGAGGCTACATAGCTGCCGGCTACACCCAATCATCTGGCAGCGGCAGAAAGGACCTCTGGCTGATAAAGACCGATGCATCGGGCGACCTGATCTGGGAGAAGAGCTACGGTGGACAGGAAGATGATGTGGGCATGTCCGTTCTGCAGAGCCGGGATGGAGGATATGTCGTGGCCGGCAGGACGTCATCCTTCGGGGGAGGAGGAGACGATATATGGCTGCTCAAGACCGATTCCCTGGGTGAGGAGATATGGAATGAGACTTATGGGGGAAGGGGGGACGATGCCGGCTTCCAGGTGGTGGAGAAAGATGACGGCTATGCCCTGGTGGGAAGGACGGAGTCGGGAGAGGAGGAAAAAAGGATCCTTCTGATCAGAGTTGATCAGCAAGGAGATGTCCTCTGGGAAAATTCCTATATGGGTGGGTCGGTGGCATCTTTGCAGCCCACATATGACGGCGGCTATATCATGGCCGGAAGAGTCGACAGCAATGAAGGCAAAAGGGATGCTCTGTTGATAAAGGCGGACTCCGGCGGGGCCGAGCAGTGGTCCGTGAGGCTGGGCGGCAGGGGTGAGGACATCGGAACCTATGCCCTGCAAAGCAGAGACGGCTCATTCCTTCTGGCCGGAATCACCAGCTCCTTTGGCCAGGGACGGGAGGATGCCTGGCTGGTGAAGCTGGGTGAGGATGCTGCTTTAGAGAGGCAAAGGCAATCGAACCTCTCCTTTTCCTTATACCCCATATCTTCAGCGGTGCCTCTCAATTCTGGATCAATAAATTCTTCCAGATCATAAGGGCATCTTTTTCTGATAGGCCTCTATAGCGTGGAAAAAAGATTCCAGCCCTAAATCTGCCACACATCTTTCAGAAAAATTTTTAGCCTGGGACCGCTCATAGTAGTATTAATAATGTCCCCTCCTGTCAGGATCTCTGAGATTGGTCTATACCTTCGCTGCCCCCGTCTGGTATATTTTCAGAACCTGGGAAGCATTGCCGCCCCAGAAGATGCGGCTCGTATGCTTCTGCGCGCTTTGATGTTCAGCCTCTCCTCCTCCCCATCTTCCCAATTTTCGGCAAGCGATCTGCAGGGGCTGCTGGAGGAGAATCTCGCTCTTCTAAAGCAGGAGATGCCTGTCATTTATGAGATCGATTCCGCATTGGTCGAGTCCGCCTGCCGGGATCTAGAGCCGGAGATCGAGGGCATATCTCAGGAGCTGGCTGGAAGTCTAAACCTACTCCTGCCCTGTGAGGTGGAGATCGATCTCCGATCTGAAAAGCTGGGGCTGTCGGGAAGGCTGGACCGGCTGGCTCAGGGAGGGGTCCCCTCCATCATTCGCACCGGACGGGCGCCAGAAGCGGGGGTCTGGAAAAAGGACAGGATCATGCTCTCCGGCTACGCTCTGCTCCTGGGGGAGAAAGAGAAGAGGCATATCCCCTTCGGCTTGGTGGAGTACGCCCGGCAGGGTTTGATCCGGCGGGTGGAGATCCACGGCACAGATCGGGCCAGGGTTCTGCGCATCAGGGACCGCATCCGGCTGATAAAGCAGGGGCGCCTTCCCGACCGGCCTGATGATGCTCCCTGTAAAGGATGCCAGGCGGAGGAGATCTGCCGGACCAGACATAGCCTGGCCTCCAAGTTCTTTTGAATTTGATCTTGTTGCTTTTAACAAGGTGAGTTGGGCGGGAGACGATCGCCCGCCCGCTGCAGCCAGAAGACTCCAGGCCACATCTTATAAAGGGGAAGCCTTATTTGCAGGCGGCATAATCTGGAGCAATTCAGTCTTGCGGCAGGCGATCTCATTAGGGATGCGGCCTCTGCCGGATGAGAGGACAGCAGATGGCAACCATTGAGGAGCAGATCAAGGCGCTGGAAGAGGAGATCTTCAACACCCAGAAGAACAAGGCTACAGAGCACCATCTGGGCAAGATCAAGGCCAAGATCGCCAAATTGAGGGCTCAGCAGGAGCTGCAGAAGATCAAGGGCGGCGGAGGGGGCAGAAGATACTATATCAAGAAATCGGGAGACGCCACCGTGGCCCTGGTCGGCTTTCCCTCCGTGGGAAAGTCAAGCCTGCTCAACTATCTCACCGGCTCAAAATCTGAGGTTGCCGCCTATCAGTTCACCACTCTGGAGGTCATCCCCGGGGTGATGAAATATAAAGGCGCCGAGATCCAGATCCTGGATATGCCCGGCATCATCAAGGGAGCAGCCAGGGGCAAGGGCCGGGGCAGAGAGGTCATCACCGCTGCCCGGGCGGCGGATATAATTTTGCTACTGGGGGATGTCTTCAACTACCGGCTGGACATTCTGGAGAGAGAGCTGTACGATGCCGGGATAAGGCTGGACAAGCAGCCACCCAACATCCACATCACTCAGGAAAGGAAGGGGGGCATAATCGTGCGCAGCACCGTGACTCTCACGAAGATGACCGAGTTTGAGATCGCCGAGATCATCCGGGCCTACGGCATTGTCAATGCCAGCGTCACCATTCGCGAGGATATCGATACCGACAGCCTGGTTGACTTTCTGGCCGGAAACCGGGTTTATATTCCCTCCGTGGTGGCCATAAATAAGTTCGACCTGAAGTACGGCGATGTGGAGAGCCGGATCAGCCAGGATCTGGGGCGGGAGTATCTTCCCATATCCTGCGCCACCACCATGGGCCTGGAGGAGCTGAAGGATCTCATCTACGAGAAGCTGGGATTCATCCGGGTCTATCTCAAGCCCAAGGGGGGCAAGGCCGATCTGGAGGAGCCGCTGGTGCTTCTCGACGGCAGCACGGTAAAGTCGGTCTGCGAGCACCTGCACCGCGATTTTGTCAACCTCTTCCGTTACGCCCTGGTCTGGGGCGAGAGCGCCAAGTTCCCCGGCCAGTCTGTGGGCCTGGAGCATGAGCTCGAGGACTGCGATATCCTCTCCATCATCACCAAGAGAAGGTAGCTGGCCAGTGGAGGGCCTGGCCTTCCGGCACGAGCAGGGATTTATCACCGATCCCGGCGGGCTGAGCTTAAAGCGATTGATTTTTAGCGGATAGATTCAGGGCGCCATTGGGAGATATGACGCTTTCTCCATCCATTTCACCCCGTGAGGGCAGAGGCGGGGCAGCCCAAAAAGTTGAGATCCCCTCCTCCTTAAATTCATAGGCCTCGCCGGACCGGGAGGTCAGATTTCCCTGGAGCAGGGATCTCTGGTGGAAGATGGTCTGGCTGGTCTCGGGCGATTTGAAGTCCAGGATGGTGGCCTCGGTCCGCAGCACATCCACGGTGAAATTGAGCTTATGCTCGCCGCTCACCGCCTCGACCCGGTAGGTGGAGGGATAGCCGAGGCCGGTTTCATTGTCTAAATAGCTACTGATTTCTGTCAGCTTGACCCTATTTTGGGGAAAGACTATGCTTTCCCCGTCCTTCTCCAATTCCAGGAATGCCAGCCTCTGCTCCCCAATGATCTCTCCCAAGGAGAGGCTGAAGC
>CALMJN010000022.1 GCA_937864385.1 uncultured Methanosarcinales archaeon
CCGGCTCCGGGGCGCACGGCTTAAGGGTTGACGGTCTCTACATGCCACGAAACACGGCCCGAGTCAAAGGAAGGACAACGTCCTATCGGGGTCCGATCCAGGCGGCCAGCACGGCCAGGGACGCGAGGGTGACGGGGACCCCCACGCGGGCGTGTTCGCGGAAGGTGATGTTGACGCCGCACGCCGCGGCCTGCTCGATGACGATGAGGTTGGCGATGCTGCCGATGGTGATCAGGTTTCCCGCGAAGGTGCTGGACACGGCCAGCGGGCCGGGTCCAAAAACTTTATGAGCAGCATGGTCGCCGGGACATTGCTCACGAGGTTGCTCAGCACCACTGAGACCCCGCTCAACGTGAACAGGTCGTGCAGGTCCACCCGGGCCTCCTTGAGCGTCGCCAAGAGGGCGCCCGGGAGGCCCGTCGTCTCGATGCCGTGGACAATGACGAAGAGCGCGCAAAAAAGGGTGATGAGATGCCAGTCGACCAGCTGCAGCATGTCGCGGGACTTCATCCGCCGGCTGCACAGCAGGACGCCGGCCGCGGCGATCGCACTCATCTCGCGCGGGACCGGGGTCAGGAACAGGGCCATGAGCAGCCATCCCAGCAGTGTCTCCATCACCGTTATGAACTCATATCCCTCGATGATGGAGAAGTTCTGGGGCGTCTTGCCCAGAAACTGCATGCTGCTGAAGTAGAAGGCATTGTTGAGGGTGACCCCAGCCCCTAACTCATCCTGTCCCTCTATCTCATCCGGCTGCAGGGCATCCCCGGCCCAGAAGATTCCGGTGAAGAGAAGGATGATGGCGAGGCTCAGCAAGATGGTGTGAGATGGACGGACTCCGTAGCCGCAGGATATCCAGGCCAGCCGGTCGAACAGCCTCTGGAAGGAGCGGTGGGATCGCGCCTGCTTCTCCTTGCGGTACTGGTAGTAGCACTCATCCTGATCCTCGAACTGCTCCAGGTTGCGGAAGTTTCGGACCAGTGTCAGGTAGACCGAGCCATTGTAGGGTATGCGATCCTTGATCGAGTTCCAGCGCACCACCAGGCGGTTGAAGTTGAAGTCCTTGAGATGAATGGCAGAGCCCTCCGGGAAGACGGCATCGGATAGCTTCAGGGTGTAAACCTTGGCATTGACCAGATGAAAGTTTCTCTCAAACCGGGCTCTGCCGAAGTCGGCATCATTAAAGCGAGACCGGCTGAAGTTGGCCTCGGTGGCAAAAGAGGCCCGGGAGAAGTTGGCCACTCCGGCAAACTCGGCATCGGAGAACCCGGCATCCTCCATAAAGCCAGAGCCGGAGAAGTTGGCCGCCTTGGTGAAGCTGGTGCCGTCAAAGTCCACCAGGCAGGAAAAGCAGGCATGGTCGAAGAATACATCCCCCTTGATCACCGAATACTCTATCTTGATGCTCGACTTGATGATCTTCTGCCTCTTATTATTGAGAGGCAGGTCCAGCCGGTGCAGATCCAGGTCGCCGTAGATTATGACGTTCTCGTACTCTACCGGCTTTCCCTTCTCGATCTTCTCCAGGATCTCCTCGGCCTTGATCATCAGCAGGCTATCGACCATAGACGAAGCAGAAAATCGATAAAAGCAGATAATCTTTGCGGTGCTCCCCTTTCAGTGCCGTCCTTCCGGATAAATGGCAGCCTGGGTTAAAGTCCGCTCTCTGCCAGGATCTTCCCCGCCAACCCGGATCCTCAGATCTGCTCTCTAGCTTCTCCCGAAGAGCATCCTCTCCACCCAGTCCCAGTCGTGCTCATAGATATGAGCCGAGGCGCTGGTGGTGGAGATAGAGCCCGGCTCCGCCCCCACCTCGCCGGCCACATATTGCAGCAGCCGGGCCAGGCCGTAGAGGTTGGCGGGATAGGCCCCGGCATAGTCATGGCTGCGGAAGAATATGGATAGATTCAGATGCCCATCGCGCCACTTGAAGTCGTCCACAATCATGCAGGGGACCTCCTCCTTTCTGCTGTCAAGGGGCGCAATCCAGGTCACCGCCGTGGCCCGGCGGGAGCTGGAGGAGGACCTCAGCCGGGATATGGCCTGCTCTATCTGATCCAGGGGAGGGCTGCCCGGCAGGGCCCAGGCCCGCAGCCGCTCCCCATAGGTATACTCAAATCCGGGATTGTCTCCCGAGAGAAGCTGCCGGGCATACTCCTCCAGCCTCTCCTCATTCCAGGCATAACCAACGGGGATCATATCTCGATAGGGGTCTTCCACCACCATCTGCAATGAGAGGATCTCCTTGATCCTGGTACCCCTCTCGTCTGTGATCTGTACCCCCTGCCGCCAGATGAGACCAAGACCCCTCTGCCAGGCCTCGGATATGCTTGCCGCCCGGATGAAATGCCCCAGTCTTGCCATGAAAATTTACACCCCATCGGCTACTGGCGCTCTGCGTTAGCCTCTGCCGTCTCCACTCCGGTCAGCTCGGCTATTGCCTGGGGAGGAAGGGATTTGACTATATCGATCTTTTTGACACAGCGTGTAGCAATGCCGTATTTCTTGGCGATGGGCTTGAGCTCTCTCATGCTATAGACCCGGGCGATCTCCTCAATATCCATGTATCCACCTCTGGAGTGCCAGGTAGATTAAGCTTCTTTTGAATCACCTCTACACCGGCAAGATGACTGCGCTTAGGAAAAGATATTTTTATAGACCGGCCAGGAGAGAATACAATGCCAGACTTCGAATGGGCCTTGACCCACGCCCTGAATGCGTTCTTCGAAAAGGACGGCGTTGCGGCCATAGCCTACCGGCTCAAGCAGTCCCCCTTTTCCGCCCAGTTCATGGACATACTGGTGGACTCCAAGACCCCCGAGTACTATCTGGCCATAGAATGCAAAAGCCTGGACGCCCGCAAGACAAAGTCGCTTTACTTCGGGAGGTACTTCAGCCGCGCCGCCGGAGCCCATCAGCTCTCTCGGGAGACGGAGTTCATAACCCGCTCTGGCCGGCAGGGAATTTTAGCCGTCGAGCTGCGCCGCGGTGCGGGCAAGCCCAGAACGGCCCATCTGGTCCCCTGGGGGCAGATTTACCAGAGCTTCTCTGAGGGCAAGAGCGGCCTGTCCCTCCGGGATATAGAGATCAACCCTCCACTGGAGAGAGAAAGAGGGATCTACATCATATCAAGATTGGACATTGTGCGCATAACAGGATACTTCGACATGGCGACAATAAAAGACGATTTTGAAAACGATGTTTAATGGCAGACGCAGGAATAATCTTTCTAACTCTATTTCTTTTCTGCCCCGCCTCTCTCCAAAGCCTCAATAATCAGAGAGGCGATTTTCTTGGCAGCCTCTTCTTTAGCAGTAGCATCTTTCTCACAAACCTCCGGCTTGCTGTCATCCAATTTTACTTGATCTGATTCTGATTTAACACCTTTCCTGAGTCCAAGCCTGCTGAGAACAAGCAGAATATGACCATATGCCCATAATAGGACACCTTTTGCCTCTTTATTTACCAAGACCAGCAACAGAGCGGCGATTATTGTGTAATAAGAATTGATCATGCCCCACCACCGGATAATCGGCTCATCAACAGTAACCGTTTCCTTGAAAAGATAGGGGGTGCCTTCAATCCATATTGCAGGTATGGTATAAGTTCCAGTTTTATTGAAGCTTATCTGT
>CALMJN010000023.1 GCA_937864385.1 uncultured Methanosarcinales archaeon
ACTGGGCGGTTCTGGTCCTGCCCATGGCTTTCGCCGTCTCCTGGCTACTAAAGCATAATCCGGAGCTTCTGGAACGGAGGATGAGATATCGGGAGAAAGAAAAAGAGCAGCAGACCATCCTGAAGATAGGCACGATTCTCTTTATTGCCGGATTTGCTGCCATAGGCATTGATCTGAGGCGGCACGGCTTGGATAGCGTACCGATGGCCTGGATACTCATAGCAGATCTTGCCATCCTGCTCGGCTATCTGCTTATACTCTGGGTCTTCCAAGAGAACAGCTATGCCTCTCGCACCATTGAGGTCTTCCAGGGTCAGCAGGTGATTACAACCGGCCCCTATGCCATCATCCGGCATCCCATGTACCTGGGATTTCTGGTCATGTATCTGATGACGCCGATAGCTCTCGGTTCATGGTGGGCGGTTCCTGTCTTCTCATGCTACATTCCCGTCCTCATATGGCGGATTTTAAATGAAGAGGCGGTGCTGCTGAGGGATCTGCCGGGCTACTCTGAATACTGCAAAAAGAGAAGATATCGCCTGCTGCCGCTTATCTGGTAAGAGCCTGGAAGCTACGCCCGGGTTGCTTGCACCTCCGGTCGCATCTTGATGTATATATCCGCATGGGCATGAGGGCATCCAAGCCTTCCATAGCCTCGAACTCTAATTAAGGCGATTTCTATGACCTGATCATGACCAGAAGCATCTTGAATTTGCTTATCGCCTTGAGGGCATGAACCTCGTTAACCGGGAGGATTATCATCTGGCCTTCTGATAAATCATAGGCCTGTCCAGATATGGTTATCTCCGCCTGTCCGTCCAGGATGATAACCAGAGCATCAAATGGAGCGGTATGTTCGCTCAATCCCTGACCTTGGTCAAAGGCGAACAGGGTTATGGTTCCAGTGCTCTTGCCTATGATCTCCCGGCTGACTACGGAGCCATCCTGATAATCGATCAAACTCTTGAGACACTCTACTTTGGGCGTAGTGATGTCGGGCATTCTAATACTCTCCTTGCTCTCTCCTTTCTATAGACTTGTATTTTAAAATGATTCTGTGCATCTCGTCCTGCTATTGTCTGCAGAGATCACTTCCATCCGCGCTGATCCAAGCTGCAAATAATGCAGCATGAGAGCTGAGGTAAGACGCTCAAGAGCTTATGTCCGGGAACTGAAACTGACCGGGCATGAAGTTGGTGGCGTCGGCCTCATAGAGATCCAGCTCCAGTATGGTGTACTCGATCTCGTCTCCCACATCATCGGTCTCGAAGATCATGGGATCGTTGTAGTGGTAGTAGCCGTAGACATGATTGAACTTTCCGGCACTGCTATTCCAGCCGTCGCCAATGGTGAAGTACAGACTGTACTGCCCGTCTCTTATGCCCTCTATCTCCAGGGCATCCTTGGCCCGCAGGTACACCGCCACCTTGGGCTTGTCCCATCGGTCGGTGAGAACGGCCACAGTGTCCATGGTCCAGTTATTGTAGACTACCAGAAGGCCATATCCATTCCTGGTGGTGTCCCTGATGTAGGTACCGGTCTCGGGGCGCTCTGCAGACTGGCAGATGCAGAGAGTGCATAAGAGAAGTACTGCCAATGCAGCGCATACAAGCGTGCGGATCAGAGGGGCTCTTCTCTCATAGAAGAGGCCAGCCGGCCATTTCAGCTGAACACTGCCAACGATACTGGAGGACGAAAAAGGGGAATTTCCAGACTGATTCGAGAATCCGGCTCTGGAATCAGGAAGAGAGCTTCTTGACCTCATCGCCAATGAAATTGGTCTGGAGGAAGTTAAGCTTTTCTTAAAATGAGCACTTTAAAAATTAAACAAACTATTTATAATAAAACTTTATTTCATATCCGGGGAGCTGGCAATGGTGAAAGCAAAAAAAGAAATCTGCATTGCGCTGATGCTCTGTGCCCTGGCATCCGCTTTGATAGTCGCCACTTCTACTGCCTTAAAGGATCATCTCAGCACAAATTTCTGCTACAGTGAACAGATCTCGGAGATCCTTTTCAGAAGCCAGGAAAAGGCAAGACTAGTCAGTGACAGCGTCGAGACCATAAAGCAAAAGGCAGACTCAAAGCGTCCAAAAGGGGCCATGCCATTCCTTAATGAATCGGAAGGCACTGGAGACCAAAGAGCGGTCAGGTATTATCCAACCGGATTGATTGTAACCCCCGAGGAGCTTGCCGAGAACAGGGCCAAGATAAATGAGGCCAACCGGCTCATGAAGGCATCGGGCATCAATACCACCTATCCCGCCTCCTGGGACTGGAGAAGCAAAGGCATGGTGACGCCGGTCAAGGACCAGAGCGGCTGCGGTGCATGCGTTGCCTTTGCCGCTTTAGCGGCAGAGGAATCCGCCTGGCTGATCAATAACTCATCCCGCAATTACGACCTATCCGAATGGCATCTCTTCCAGAAAGGAGGAGGATACTGCAGCTCAGGCTCTCAGTTCGAGCGCATTCTGGATGCCGCCAGGTACCAGGGCACAGTTACTGAGGAATGCTGCCCTTATCTAAAATCAACCCTGTGCACCTCACCGCTTTATAGAATATCCTCCTGGAAGAAGATTTACACATCAGCCGAGGCAAAAGAGCATATATCAAAAAGAGGGCCCCTCATGAGCGGCATGGCTGTCTATGAGGATTTTTACTGGGTAGATAGCAGCAAGATTTACAGCCAGGAGTGGGGAAGCTTTTACGGCCATCATGCCATATGCCTAGCGGGATATGATGATGCTGCTGGATGCTGGATAGTCAAGAACTCCTGGTCCAAGTCATGGGGTGATGAGGGATTTTGCAGGATAGCATATGATCAATGCGGGATAGGAAGCGAATTTCCCTTCTATGCGGTGGAAATTGCCCCTGCATCAGATCCGGTCCCTTTGCCCAAGGCATTCAGCGCCAGGGTGATCTCCCGGCCTGCAGCTGTATATGATTTCGGCATAACATTCCCTGATGAGAAATGGGTGCTGAAAACAGACAAATATGGTGCAGCAGAAGAGATAGGCGTCTATCCCAGCAGCCAGCGATTTGGATATAAGCTGAAAACCCCAGAGGGACTCTCCTATTACTCGGAAGAGAGCCGGAATCCCGATGGTCTGAAGCATGCCTTTGTCATGGATCTCTCCGGCGGCAGAACCTGGATAAGCTGGAAAGGGATCAAGAGCAAGTATTCCTCCGATGTGCTGATCGAAGTGACTCGCAAATGAGCCCATTCATAGGCAGGAGAAACAATTTCGCGATCCTTCACTTCTTTTATTTGGGCGATCGGTTTAAATAGAGTGAGCATGCACGGTCTTCGGATCAATATTATCTTGGAGGACGACTATTGGCTAGAAGATCACAAAGAAAGGCTGACAGCAGAAAGGCCAAGCTATGGTACAAGGTTGTAAGCCCGGAGATGTTCGGAAGGTCTCCCTTCGGCGAGACCATCGCCAACGATCCGGAGAGGATCGTGGGCAGGATCGTTGAGACCACCCTGGGGGATCTCACCAACAATTTCTCTAAGCAGAATACCAAGCTCAAGTTCAGAGTAGATCGCGTTGCGGGCGACTCGGCGTACACCAAATTCCTGGGCCACGAGATGACCTCGGACTATCTGCGCTCTCTGGTCAAGAGAAGGACATCCAGAATAGATGCCATTGTGGATGTCACCACCACCGACGGCTACCAGGTAAGGG
>CALMJN010000024.1 GCA_937864385.1 uncultured Methanosarcinales archaeon
CGTCTCGTGCGCCGAAGGCGACACCGGGTTCATCTACGACGGCCAGCTCGAGTTCAGCCAGACGCAGATCGAACTCGACTCGCTGCCCAACCTGCCCGTCAAGATCATGATGAACGTCGGCAACCCCGACCGTGCGTTCGACTTCGCCGCGATCCCGAACAAGGGCGTCGGCCTGGCGCGGCTCGAGTTCATCATCAACCGCATGATCGGCGTGCACCCGAAGGCGCTGCTCGAGTTCGATGCGCTCGAACCCGACCTGCGCGACACGATCCGGCGGCAGATGGCCGGCTACGCCGACCCGGTCGAGTTCTACGTCGAGAAACTCTGCGAGGGCATCAGCACGATCGCGGCCGCCTTCGCACCCGAGCCCGTGATCGTGCGCCTCTCGGACTTCAAGTCGAACGAGTACGCCAACCTCATCGGTGGCCCGCTCTACGAGCCGCACGAGGAAAACCCGATGCTTGGCTTCCGGGGTGCAGGGCGCTATGCCAGCCACATGTTCCGGCATGCCTTCCAGCAGACCGGCCACCAGCTCAGGGCAGCATCCTTCGATGGATTTGCTATCGATTTTTTGCAGGGCGTCTGTGCCCCTGGAGAATGACTCATAAATAGCCTGGAGAGCAACTAATTGGTCCATAGAGTATAAGATAACTTATATCTTTATATAGTTTTTGAATACCGCTAATTTTGCGATTTCTATGTGAGCTTCATGATCATCATCTTGAAGAAGCCTTTTATATCTTGGCCGTGAGTGTTTTTGGGAGAATACCGATGGAGTTCACTGCACAGGAAAAATATGAATTCAAGCGTCTTCTAGACGGCCTGAGAGGGAAGACCGGGCGGGGCACAGAGCTGATCTCCCTCTATATTCCTCCCGATAAGCAGATCTCCGATGTCACCAGCCAGCTGCGGGAGGAGTATGGGCAGGCGGCAAATATCAAGTCCCGCGTCACCAGGCTTTCTGTGCAGGGCTCTCTGGAGTCGGCCATGTCCCGGCTCAAGCTCATACCCAGGCCCCCGCCCAATGGCGTGGTCCTTTTTATAGGCGCAGTGGATGCCGGAGCCAACAAAACCGAGATGTATAGCGTGGCAATGGAGCCTCCTGATCCCATTGTCACCTATCGCTATCATTGTGATTCCCAGTTTCTACTGGCGCCTTTAGAGGAGATGCTGGCGGACAAGAAGACATTCGGCCTCATAGTCATCGACAGGCGAGAGGCGGCTATAGGCGTTCTTAGAGGGAAATACGTCGAGCCTCTCAAAACCCTGACCTCCACGGTTCCCGGCAAGCAGAGGAAGGGCGGCCAGTCCAGCCACCGCTTCCAGCAGCTCCGATTGATAGCCATTCATGACTTCTACAAAAGAGTGGGAGAGTCGGCTACAGAGGCATTCCTGGCCATTGATCCCAAGGACCTGGAGGGAATATTGATTGGAGGCCCCTCTCCTACCAAAGAGGAGTTCATGGAGGGAGGTTTTTTGCATCACGAACTGCAGCGCAAGGTCCTGGGAGCTGTGGATGTATCCTACACCGACGAATCCGGCCTGTACGAGCTGGTGGACGCTTCTCAGGACAAGCTCCTGGACCTGGAGGTGACTCAGGACAAGGTGGTTATGCGCCGCTTCATGAAAGAGCTGGTGTCGGACAAGGGACTGGCTGCTTATGGTGAGGCAGAGGTCAGACGTAACCTGGAGCTGGGGGCGGTAGAGGTCCTATTGCTCTCGGAGGACCTGCGAAAGACCAGGGCTAAAATCGAATGCACAAACCGCTCCTGCGACTTCACCCAAGAAGAGACCCGCACCAGCGCCTCTGAGCCTCCCGGAAGCTGCCTTAAATGCGGCAGTGCTCTGGCCGTGGCTGAGGAGGAGGACATAGTATCCAACCTCTCCAAGCTGGCGGACAAAAGCAGTGCTTCTGTAAAGATCATCTCCACCGAGTTTGAGGAGGGGGCCCAGCTCTTCAAGGCCTTTGGCGGAATTGCGGGCATCCTGAGGTACAAGACCAGTCACGTTTAGGAGCGATGGCAACGATAGAGATTTTTGTCAGCTCATCGGTGCGGCCCACCGAGCGAGTGGATCGGGTGGTATCGGCCATAGAGAACATCTTCCCCGGTCTGGTCATGGATATTCGCACCGACAGGATAGAGGCCTATGACGGCCCGGAGTCCCTTCGGGTGATGTATGAACTCCTGCGCCGGCAGAAGATTCTGGATGCCGCCAGATCGGAGATGCTGCGGGGTCTTGTGGATGATACCACCAGCTTCAGGCTGAACAAGCAGGCAGCATTAATGGGCATTGTCAGCTTCCCGGCAGAAGAAGAGCCTTTAGGCTCTCTGAACATTAGAATCACCGGTGGGGAGAGGGTGATAGACTGGCTGGCCCCCAGAACCGAGAATGGCCTTCCCATTTTAGAGATGGATCTGGCCGAACTAAGAGGATCGATAGAGGATTATAGTCAGAGAAGGATGGGTCAGGAGAATGAGGAGGAGGGGAATGTTTAGCTTCTCCTCCAGCAAGCTGGTGGACCGGCCCTTCGACTGGGCTTACCAGCTCAAGGATCTGGGCTACAGCGGCTGGGAGATAGTCAACGAGGGACGGCAGAGGCTGACGGCGGAGAGCATGGTCCAGGCCAGGGAGATCGTGGAGACCACTGACCTGGTCATCACCATTCATCTGCCTTATTCCGACCTCAATCTGGCCTCGGTCAACCAGCCCATATGGGAGGAGACGGTGCGGCAGATGAAGAGCTGTCTGGAACTGGCCAGCGAGTTCTCTCGCCTGGCGGTCTTGCATCCCGGCCACTTCTCTCCCCTGGGTATGCAGATGCCCGATGCTGCCTGGTCCCAGAGCATTCTGGGAATCCAGCAGGTCTCTGATTATGCCGCCGAGCTGGACATGAAAGTGGCCGTCGAGAATATGGTCAACATGCCGGCCATACTGGGCCGCAGGCCGGAGGAGGTTATGGGCATAATTGAGACCGTGGATCGGGAGAACCTGGGCTTCATCTTCGATGTGGGCCATGCCAACACCAATGGAAACGTAGAGGATTTTCTAAAATATAGAGGCAGAATGATCCACATCCATGTCCATGACAACCATGGGGAGAGGGACGAGCATCTGCCGGTGGGAAATGGGACCGTTCCCTGGAAGAAGGTTGCAGAGGCCCTGCGGGATTATGAGGGGCGCATAGTCACCGAGGCCCGCTCCCTGGAGGAGGGACAGAGATCGGTGGTCCGCCTGAAGAAGCTGATGGGCATTTGAGGATTATGGCGAGCATTCTGGAGAGCATCTCCAAAGCCATGCTGGAAGAGATGGATGACAAAGATAGGGCCAGAGAGGAGGCCTTTCGCCGGTCCCGAAAGGTGATCCGTCTCTGCTCCTCATCCATCCGCTCTGTGCATCGGGGCAATCTGGAATCGGCCTTGAGGCTGATGCAGGAGGCAGGAGAGGACCTGGATGGAATTCGAGAGGCTCTCACGGAGCACCAGGACATTCGCTATGCCGGATTCGTAGATGCTGCAGAGCAGGAGTATGCAGAGGCCAGAAATGTCTATTCCGTCATTGCCGCTCATATGATTCTCAAGCCGGAAGAGGTGGGGGTTGAGGGCATCAACTACCTCTGCGGCCTGGGAGATCTCTCTGGCGAGCTGCGCCGCCATATTCTGGACCTCATCCGGACCGTGGAGCGGCGC
>CALMJN010000025.1 GCA_937864385.1 uncultured Methanosarcinales archaeon
GGAAGACTCCAGGAAGGTAAGAGAGATGGCGAGGTCGAGAGTGTGATTGTCTTTGATACCAGCGCATTAATAGACCTATTCCGCGGCAGAAATGAGATCTTGAATTCAGTGGACGAAGACATGGTATCGACTGCAGTAAGCTAACATGAAATTTATGTCGGCATCAAACGCCAGAAAGCAAGAGCGGAAGAGAAATTCTTCAGGAGACTCTTCTCCGATATCAAGATACTTGATCTGGATAAGCTGATCTCGCTTTTTCCTCGAGGGCAGGCAGATCTCTAATCACCACCATCCAAACTATGTTTTCATCAAGTTCGAAATAGCGATGGATCAAGATATTCCTCATGCCAATGCTCTCCTTCCATGGGAACTCTCTATGATCTCTCTTGAAGTCCTCCGATATGTTGCGGAGAGGCTCGCCAATTATCTGCAACTGGTGCAGTATCCAGCTCTGGATCAATTCGTCTTCCTCAAACGCCTGTCTGCCCCGGGATGAGTACCTCTCAATTCTCTCTATTGCTTCTAAGATGTCCAGCAGCCATTCCCTATCATCCCTCATATCGCCGTAGCCTCTCTGAGGACCCGCTCCCGTATGCGTCCTCTCAGCCCCTTCCCGGTCACGACGTCAACCTGGCAGCCGAGAAGCTCCTGAAGATCCATGAGCAGTCCACCCAAATCGAGAAGGCTCCTTTCTGGCTCCATATCTACCAAGAGGTCGAGATCGCTGGCAGAGTCCGCCTCATTTCTGGCTACTGATCCGAAGATCCGGACATTGTAGGCTCCGTGCTTGGCAGCGATGGCAATTATCTCCGCACGCCGCTCTTGAAGTTGATCATAGATATTCAAGCTCCTCGCCTCCGCTGATCGATTGATCGTATCAGAAGATGCACTGCAAATTATTTATTCCTTCTTGTGCATTTGCAGAAGCGCTTGAATGGGATTAATCGGCAGCGAAAAACCGTGAAGATATGGCAAATCGGTCGGTGACCGCTTTATCCGGATGACCCGCTCCGGCTCCCGGCTGCCCCGGAGGTCCCCGCCAGCGCATGGGAGGGGGCCGCGGGCTCTGGCAGTCTTGCCGTGGCTGAGGCGGGCTGATGGAATTGGCAGGGGAGGCCATTGGCCTGATCTATATCTCATCCATATTTTTTCCCTTGCTTCAGGGACATAGGCAGAGGCATCTACTGATCCATTTTGAGAAGGAAGACGCTATGCATCTCTCCCAGAATCTTCTTGCCGCATCTGTGAGACTATGGGATACATATTCAGGTACATGGGCGGAAAGTTGCGGCCTGCGTATCTCTCGATCACTTTAAATCCAAAATTTTCATAAAAACCAAGAGATTCTTGTTTTGAGTCCAGGGTTATGTACCTGCATCCGATCTCATTAGACAGCTGATAGACCTTGCCGGTGGCCCAAAATAGCAGAAAGCGACCTATGCCACGTCCTTCAAACTTTTCCTCAACTGCCAGCCTGGCAATTTTTATGGAGGGATAGCGAGGATAGGGATAGTCTGCTACGCCATCATCCTTTTCAATCAGCTTGACTTCAATCGTATCCGTTACAAGAGCTAGGTATCCCAGTATGGTATCATGCCAGAGGCAGAGATAGGTCCTGCTTATCAGATCCTCCTGGGACTCTATTGCGTCACTCTTCAGGAAATCGTTTAGGTCGTCATTTCTGCAATGAAAAGACGAGAGGTCGTGTGTCTCTCTTAGATACTCTACTCGAAGCTCATCAAGAGGAAAGGGCTTCATGAAACAGGATGCTCTTCGTATATCCTGATGGCTTCCCGAAACATCTCCATCTGCTCTTTAGTGGGCTTTTTGGGGTTCCTGATATCCTCTAAGAACTCTTTCGCATCCTCGCCTTCCAGGATTAAGCCCAATTCTATTGGCCGTGCCATTCCAGTATGCCTCTTGTATTCTTATGCTGATGGTAGGATATGAATCTTTGGACAGACGTTTGCTGCTCGCATCTGACAACTAGACCGGCGCCGATCTAGGGAACGTGCTCTCAGGGCGGCGGCCATGCTAGCGGTCTTCCTCCAATTCTAGGATTTCTTTGAGCTCTACATTTCTGCCCAGTTTGACGATTCCTGCATACTTTTCCAGTATCTCTTCCCGCTCGTCTTTCAGGGATAGAGCAGCATCTTTGTCCTTATTCAGACCAGATCACATCCTTTTCCACATAGGGCCTGATGCGAGAATGAAGCCCCTTCACTGTGACCAGATCAACCTCTCTGCCCAAGAGATCTTCCAGATAAAAGGATAGGTCCATGAAGTTCCTGAAGGTCGGCTTCTCGAACTCCACCAGGATGTCTATGTCGCTTGATGCCTTCTGCTCGCCTCGGGCATATGAGCCGAAGAGGCCGATCCTCTTAACCGCAAATCTGGCCTTAATGTCTCCGGCATGGCTTCTGAGAAGATCGATTATCTCCATATTCTATCTATGGAGAGAATAGCTTTCCAACGCTAAAAGCATTGCTCTTCTGTATCACTTCAGAAGCTTTGCCTGCACCGGCTCCCGGCAGCCACGGCGGCCCTTCTCAAGCGAAAGTGGGGGCGGGGCGGGTTGGAGTTAGCCCATGGGAACAGGCCATGAGCATGAAGTTGGATCTTCCGGATATCTGGACCCTACTAGGGCAAAGGCCTTGAGAGCAGGAGTGTCCACTGGCAAGATA
>CALMJN010000026.1 GCA_937864385.1 uncultured Methanosarcinales archaeon
CTTCGACCAGGAAAAGGGGCCGGAGGTAAAGCTGAGGGTCTTTGGAGACGAGTTCTATGCCCGCTATGAGACCGAGGAGGGATATACCGCCATCTATGACGATGATCTGGGCCTTTTCACCTATGCCCGCCTAAAGGACGGCCGCTTTTTATCCAGCGGACTTGACCTGAGCCGCTCTCCGCCCCCGGATTTGGAAAAGCACTTGGAGGAATCAGATGAGGTGCGACTGGACAAAGCCGCAAAAAGATTCTCCCGACGCTAGCGGCCCGGCAGCATCAATGGCCGCCATCAATTATCCTCATCCATCCCCCTAAAATTGATTTTTCAAAAGATGTATAAATCCGATCTCATTGGATAAAGTTAAATAGTTTATTGAATATTTATCATACAGCCTTTTAGCCCATTCCAGGTGGATTGTTAAGATGAGCGCAATTGCTGGAGAGATATTGACCTTCTCCCAGGAGAAGGGACCTCATGTAAAGCTTAGAGTCTTTGGCGATGAGTTTTATTCTCGCTATGAGAATGTTGACGGTTATTCCGTGGTCTACGACGATGATCTTGGCCTTTTCTGCTATGCCTATCTCATCAAAGGAGAGTTTGTCTCCAGCGGAGTAGACCTATCCAAGGCTGCACCCGAGAAGATCTTCCGACACCAGAAGGAGTCCGAAGAGGTGAGAAACGCCAAGTTCAATGCCAGATATGCCCGGATGCTCCCTCCCCCGGAGCCCTACCAGCCCCATGCCACCCTCAAGACCTTCGGGCCCAATAAGGGCCTCCTGGAGGGCCGCCGCTTGACCGAGGGGGATATCAAAGGACTGACCATTCTGGTCCAGTTCAAGGACATCAAGAGCACCGTCACCAAAGATGATGCGGACAAGATGCTCAACGGGGCAAATTACAGCGAGAACGGCAACTTCTGCTCCGTCCGGGAGTACTACCGGCTCATGTCCGGAGGAAAGCTGAACTATACAAACCATGTGGTCGGCCCGGTGACTCTGAGCAAGAACCGGCGATACTACGCCAACCGCCTCCTGGTGGAGGAAGCCCTGGATCTGGCCATAGCCGGCGGCCTGGACCTGAAGCAATTCGACTCCCAAGAGGAGGGAATTGTGGATGCCGTCAGCTTCCTCTATGCCGGACAGACCCAGTACCTGGGCGAGCTCTGGCCCCATAATTACTTCCTGGAGCTACAGCGGGGCAGCATGAAGACCTACTTCTATATGCTCTCCAGCCTTGGCCGGAGCAAAGAAGACCTGAGCATAGGCACCTTCTGCCATGAGAGCGGCCATATGCTCTGCCGCTGGCCCGACCTCTACGACTACGGCACCAGAGACGGCGACGCGGAGAAGAGCTCCGGCCTCGGCTACTACTGCCTCATGAGCGCCGGAAACCATAACGATAACGGAAGAACTCCCGCCCCGGTATGCGCCTATCTGCGCCACCTGGTGGACTGGTGCGACAATGTGGTCTGGCTGGATAGCCCCGGCAGCTACCAGGCCCTGCACGGCGACTACAGGACAGTCTTATTCTATCCCAGCCGCAAGTACAATGAGTACTTCCTCATCGAGAACCGCTCTCGTCTGGGCCTGGACAAGGATATTCCCTCCAGCGGCCTGGCTGTCTACCACTGCGATATTATGGGCTCCAATGAGTGGCAGGGGGGCAGCGCCACCAAACACTATCAGTGCGGGCTGCTTCAGGCCGATGGACATCTGGACCTGGAGACCAACCAGAATATGGGAGACGAGATGGATCTCTTCCAGGAGACGGCGGCGGTGGCAGTCAGCCATTTCACTCAGCCCTCCTCCAATCTCTGGGATGGCTCCGAGTCGGGCCTGGTCATCTCCAATATCTCCGCCCCAGGAGAAACAATAACCTTCCTGGTGGGAGCGGCAGCAGCTTCTCCCGCCACCTTGAAGATGGGCTCAAAGGGCCCGGCAGTCAAGGCCCTGCAGTGCCTCCTCAATATTGCCGGAGCCAGTCCCAAATTGACCGTGGACGGCACATTTGGAAGCAAGACCCGGACGGCAGTCACATCCATTCAGAAAAGCCATGGCCACCTCCAGGACGGCATAGCCGGACCCAAGACCTGGGCCACCCTCCTCAAGACGGAGGAGCTCAAGACCGGCTCAAAAGGGCCGGCGGTCAAGGTCCTGCAATGCCTCCTCAATGCAGTGGAAGCGACAAAGATTACTGTGGATGGCTTATACGGGGCCAAGACCAAGAGCAGGGTTCTGGCGATTCAGAAGAGCAGCGGCCTGAAGGAGGACGGCATCGTTGGAAAGGAGACCTGGAATGCTCTTACGAAATTCCTGAAGGCATGATCATCATATCTGCCGGAATCTTCCCGGGATAGAGAGAAAATCAGGGTCTGCCGGGAATGGCAAGGCCCGCCGATTCTCCCTATTTTTCCTATTTTTCCTCTTTTTGATCGCTTACCATTCTCTCCCTCTGCTCCTGCACCGCCTTCATCAGCTCCAGGGCCATCTCATCCTCCCGGCCGATCAGGGAGAGGTCCAGGGACTGCATGGCGCATTCTATCATATCCCTGCTGTGAGCCAGGTCGGTATCTCTCCCCTCCCTGGCTATGCCGCTCCTGTAGAGGTCGTCGATCACATCCGGCGAGAGGCCCAGCGCCGTCGCCGCGGATATGGCTCGACCAAACATCTCCATCTCTATGTAATACTGTAGCCCCTCCCGGTAGAGCTCCTGGCTGCGAGAGGCCAGGCCGGCATTCTTGGCGATCAATGCCGCCCAGAGGTAGTCTCCTGCCTGCACCAAAACGCTGATGGCCTTGTCGATCTTGCCTTTATCCCTGGCCAGCACCACGGCGTATTCCGTCTCTCCTGCCTGGGCCAGGATATCTATGCCCTCCTCGGCCAGACTATCAGGCAAAGCTCTGAGGTTATCCACCAGAAAGGATACCTTCTCCTCAAAGGTCATTTTGTCGAACTCTTCCTTCAAATCGGGTCCCCGGCGGCTTATGGAGGGCTGAATACAGTTAAGCCTTTGGGAGAAGCCTCATCTCCCAGCAAAAGCTCTGCTAGCAAGCTCAGGAAGATCTTTCTTCGGTGATCTCTCCTCTGCCCCAGCGTCTGAAAAAAAGAGGCTCGGTCATAGCCTGCCCTGGCGCACTTTAGATCATCCGGTCCTCTTCCTTCTCCTCGATGTAGAGCTCCGGAAGGGCATTCATGTACTCTTTTATCATGATGGGAAAGGACCTCGACTCCATAAAACGCAGGCCCAGCTGCTCCGCCCAGCGCTGTATTCCCAGATCCTGGGAGACCACCGCCGCATCCAGCTCCTTGGCAAGGAGCAGGACATCTATATCCGGGGCGCTGTCCAGGATGCCGTAGCGAAGCGCCGCCCTGTACTTCTCCCGGAACTTGCGCACAATGCCGCCCACGGTCTCCCTCTCGATCTCGTCCTTCATGGCCGAGAGATCGGTCCCCTCCCGGGAGAGGGAGATGCATTTGGAAACAGATTCCCATACCGCCTCCTCGGAGATGTTCATGCCCTTGTTGATGCGGCTTCTCATATAGTCCACATACTCATAGAAGATCTTGGCCGGAACCTTGACCTGATAGCGATCGGGAGACTTTTTGACCAGCCAGGTGTCCACCTTGCTCAGGACCCTGGGATCGCAATTGTTGTGGCGCACAAAATCCTTGATCTCATTGTAGACGGAGGGATAGGGGATATAGCAGCTTATGCCCAGGTGGAGCCTGCCGTCCGCCACCCGGTCCAGGATGGCCCCCATCCCCTCGCAGATGCTGGAGGCTCCCTCGCTCTCCCAGGCAAAGGAGTCGGTGAGGGCGGTGGTGTCCAGGACGAATCTCTGGCGAAGCATTTAGAATGATTATGCATCAGGATATATAAGATACCTTCTAGGTGGTATGGGCTGGGAGCGGGCTTTCCGAAGAAGAGCAGTTGATCGTCAATCCTCAATCCGAACTGCTAATATGCTCCCTCATCTCTGCATCCGATAGCACTGCATCATC
>CALMJN010000027.1 GCA_937864385.1 uncultured Methanosarcinales archaeon
ATTTCATCGCGTCGGGAGCCTATTTAAGCCTATCTGTCTATGTCTATGGTTGTTCAGTTCCGAAATCGCTAAGCTGATCTCGCTCTCCTCTATCTTTTTCCCGCTTAATAGGCGGCCATGCCATCCAGACCTAATTGCCGCCGGGATCGCATTCCACCTAAAGGACCCTTATGGCAGTGATATTATGGCAGTGACCTTCATAAGCATGAAAAACAATGCCAAGCCAGATGACGCCTATGCCCCGCCCCACCCTGGACCAGTACTTCATGGAGATCGCCGCCGTGGTGGCCAAGCGCTCCACCTGCCTGAGAAACCAGGTGGGTGCGGTCCTGGTCAGGGACAAGCGCATTCTATCCACGGGCTATAACGGCGCTCCGGCGGGGCTGGAGCACTGCGACAGCGTGGGCTGCGCCCGGGAGGGGGTGGAGAGCGGAACCAGACATGAGCGATGCCGGGCGGTGCATGCGGAGCAGAATGCCATCATCCAGGCTGCTCTGCACGGCATCGGCATCGAGAGGGCGACCCTATATTGCACTCATCAGCCCTGCATCCTCTGTGCCAAGATGATGATCAACGCCCGCATCTCCCGGGTGGTCTATGAAGAGAGCTATCCGGACGGCACAGCACTGCAGTTTCTAAAGCAAGCGGGAATTGAGGTAGAGAGAATGAGCCAGCCTCGTGGATGAGGGGCCGTCTCTTTTAAGGGCTCTATATTCTGTTTTTGCATGCATAAGGCCTAATAGTACTGGAAAGAATATTTAAGGATGCAATGCGGATGTAGCTATGTCAAAAAGGGACTTACGAGGGCGAGATAATGCCGAGCATTGTTCATTTTGAGATACCGGTCGACGAGCCGCAGAGGGCAAGGGATTTCTACTCCGGCCTATTCGGATGGAAGATTGAGAGCTTTCCTGGCATGGATTATATGATGATCGACACCTTCGGCCCCGGCGGAGGAATGATGAAGCGGGTGCATCCGGGCCAGCAGATAACCGACTACTTTGGAGTGCCATCCGTGGAGGAGTACGCGGCCAAGGTGGAGAAGCTGGGAGGAAAGGTATTGGTCCCCAAGACGGCCGTCCCGGGCATGGGATATTTTGTGATCTGCCTGGACACGGAGAATAATGTCTTTGGGTTATGGGAGATGGACATGGGTGCTAAATAGCACCCTGGCACATTTATGGGGCAAGAGGCTTTAAAGCAGCAGGTTGAGCGCAATCAAGGGATCCGATTTTAGCTTCCGAAGGGATATTGCCCGTTCCTGCTCGGCGGATGTTTTATTGCCCTTTATGCAGTCCGCGCTATGCTTTGAATTTGAAACTCGGGGCTTATGGCATTATCGGGCTGCCTGATGGATTCCAAATCAGGCCAATCCCGGAGCAACCTTCTAATACAATCAATCCTTACCCTTGGCAGGCGCGGTTGGCATGTCGGCGATTAAACTCAAGATCGATGGTCTGACGGTAGAGGTTCCCCAAGGATCCACCATCATGGATGCGGCTCGCAAGGCAGGGGTATATGTCCCGGCTCTCTGCGACCATCCGGACCTCAAACCCATAGGCTCCTGTAAGCTGTGCATAGTATCGGTAAAGGGCATGGACTGCTATCCCACAGCCTGCAACACCCCGGCTGAGGAAGGCATGGTGGTGGAGACCTGCACCGATGAGCTTCAGGAGATGAGGCGGCATACCCTGGAGATGCTCCTGGCTCTCACCAACCATCCCACCAGCTGCCTCTTCTGCGAGAGAAAGAACGAATGCGGGGACCTTCGGGAGTGCATGAGAAAGTTCCCGGTTACTGTGGGCTGCAAGTACTGCCCCCAGAACGGCGAATGCGAGCTGCAGCGGGCCGTGGAGTTTGTGGGCCTGGAAAAAATCCGCTATGATATAGCCTACAGGAATATGCCCGTCCTGCGGGAGCCGTTTTTCGACAGGGACTACAACCTCTGCATCCTCTGCGGTCGATGCATACGGATCTGCCAGGAGGTGAGGGGAGAGGGAGTGCTCTTTAGCAACACCGACTTTCACCGCATGCACTGGATTGGCCCGGAGTGCCTCCAGGACTCCGACTGCAGGTTCTGCGGAGCCTGCGTCGATGTCTGCCCCACCGGCGCCCTTTACGCCAGATTTGAGAGATGGCAGAGGCCGGAGAAGACCGTCTCCACCGTCTGCCCCTACTGCGGAGTGGGCTGCCAGATGGAGGTTGGGGTGCTGGAAAACCGCCCAGTCCGGGTGAGAGGAAAGAGGGATGCCCTTCCCAATTCCGGCCAGCTCTGCGTCAAGGGCCGGTTCGGCCTGGGATTTGTGGATAGCCCTGAAAGGCTGACCGTCCCCCTCATAAGAAGAAACGGAAAGCTGGAGCCGGCCACCTGGGATGAGGCCCTGGATCTGATTGCCGGAAAGCTGCAGAATATCAAGGGCGACAGCTTTGCCTTTCTCTCCTCAGCCAAGTGCAGCAATGAGGAGAACTACCTGGCCCAGAAGTTCACCCGCCTGGTGATGCAGACCAACAACATCGACCACTGCGCCCGGCTCTGCCATGCCTCCACTGTATCCGCCCTGGCCCTGGCCTTCGGCAGCGGGGCCATGACCAACTCCATATCTGAGCTGGCCGATGCCAAATGCATTCTGATCATAGGCTCCAATACCTCGGAGCAGCATCCGGTCATAGCTTTAAAGATAAAAGAGGCCAAGAGAAGGGGCGCCAAGATCATAGTGGCCAATCCCCGCTGGATCGACCTGTGCCGTATTGCCGACATCTGGCTGCGCCATACCCCGGGAACGGATGTGCCGCTGGTCTTGGAGATGTGCCGGGTCATACTGGAGGAAGATCTGCTGGACCGGCATTTCATCGAGGAGAGGACGGAGGGCTTTGCCGAGTTCAAGGAGTCCCTCTCCAGGCTCTCATCGGCTGACGCCAGCCGCATCACCGGGATCGCTCCCGAGCTGCTCCGGGAAGCGGCGCGGCTCTATGCCCGCTGCGGGCCCTCCTCCATCATCTATTCCATGGGCATCACCCAGCACTCCCATGGCGTGGACAATATCTTCGCTCTGGCCAATTTGGCCATGATGACCGGCAACATAGGCAAGCCATCCTCGGGCATCAACCCCCTGCGGGGCCAGAACAATGTGCAGGGCTCCTGCGACATGGGGGCTCTGCCCAACCTTCTCCCCGCCTACCAGGCTATAAATAACAACGAGCTGCGGGGCAAGTTCGAGAAGGCCTGGGGAGAAGCGCTGCCGGACAAGACCGGCCTGACTGTGGTGGAGATGATGAACGCCGCAGGAACAGGAGAGATACGGGCCATGTATATCATGGGCGAGAACCCGGCCGTGAGCGATCCGGACATCAGCCATGTGATCGAGGCCCTGAAATCCCTGGACTTCCTGGTGGTCCAGGACATCTTCCTCTCGGAGACGGCAGCCCTTGCCCATGTGGTCTTGCCCGCCACCTCCGGCCTGGAGAAGGATGGGACGTTCACCAACACCGAGAGGCGGGTGCAGAGGATCAGAAAAGCCATCGAGCCCGTAGGCGAGTCCAGGCCTGACTGGATGATAATCTCCGACCTGGCGGCCCGCATGGGCTATGGCGATCAGTTCTGCTACCGCCACCCCTCCCAGATCATGGACGAGGCCTCGGCACTCTCTCCCAGCTACGGCGGTATCAGCTACCAGCGGCTGGAGGGAGACGGCCTGCAATGGCCCTGCCCCCAGCCGGACCACCCGGGAACAGCATACCTGCATAAGGGCCAGTTCACCAGAGGCAGGGGCAAGTTCAACCTCGTCGACTACCGGCCGTCCATGGAGCTTCCCGATGAGGAGTATCCCTTCATACTCACCACCGGCAGGGTGCTGTGCCATTATCATACCGGAACCATGACCCGCAAGGTGGGTGACCTCAATATTCTGCGGCCGGGGGAGCTGGTGGAGATCAATCCCCAGGACGCCCGCTCTCTGGGCATAGAAGACGGCGAGATCGTCGAGGTGCGGTCCAGGCGCGGCTGCCTGCATGCCAAAGCCAGGACCACGGAGAAGTCACCCGCAGGGGTGGTATTCATGACCTTCCACTTCTCAGAGACGCCCACCAATGTCCTGACCAATCCAGCCCTTGACCCCATCGCCAAGATACCCGAACTGAAGGTTTGTGCGGTGAATGTGAGCAAGATCAGAGGAGAATAGAAGAATGTACGAGATAGTCAAGAACGAAACTATTGTCCCCAATATCGTCTATATGAGCTTTCGGGCTCCCAAGATCGCCAGCACCGCCCGTCCGGGCCAGTTCGTGATCATCCGGGTTGATGAGAGAGGAGAGAGGATACCCATGGGCCTCGCAGGGTGGGATGAGAAAGAGGGAACTGTGGATATACTGTTCTACATCCTGGGAACCAGCACCGCCAAGCTCTCTACTCTAAAAGTGGGCCAGAGCGTAGCCAACATCGCCGGACCCCTGGGAAAGCCCACGGAGATTGAGAACTTCGGCCGGGTCATCTGCGCCTGCGGCTGCTTTGGGGTGGGGCCCACCCTGCCTCTGATCAAGGCCCTCAAGGAGAAGGGCAATTATGTGGTGACGGTTGTGGAAGGCCGGGGTCCGGCTTTTATCTTCTGGGTGGATCGGCTCAAGGAGTATAGCGATGAGGTTCATGTGGTGGCCGGCTGCGGCAAGACCGCCTGGGCCAATGAATTCATCGAGCAGGAGCTGGCATCCGGAGAGAAGATCGACCGGATATTCGCTCATGGCTGTCCCTTTATGATGAAGGTATCCTCCGAGGCATCCAAGCCCATGGGAGTGGAGACCATTGTGAGTTTGACCCCGATCATGGTGGACGGAACCGGCATGTGCGGAGCCTGCCGGGTGGAGGTCGGTGGGGAGACCAAGTTCGCCTGCGTGGACGGCCCGGATTTCAGCGGCCATGCCATCAACTGGGACGGACTGGTGCTCCGGCTGCGCCAGCTCATTCCGGAAGAGGATAAATCGTTCAATATCTGGGAGAGGGACAACTGGCATAAGCTCATGGACTGCCGGCAGAAGAAGAGCTTCAATCCGGCCAAGAGAAGGCTGATATCCGAGCTGGAGCATGAGGAAGGTAGCTGCAAGCTGGCGGGAGCTTGATCCATCGCTCTTTTTCCCGGGAAAGCAGTTCAGGCTCCCATTGATCTTTCTGCCTTCCCATCAATAAGTACTTGTCAGGAGCGAAATTTAAGGGGGATGGCCCCGCGAATCAGGCGCTGCCAGAGAGAACGATTGTGCCTCTCGCAGCAGTTCAGAAGTTCCATATCGTTTCTCGTGTAAAGAGTTCTTATGCAGTATTCAAAGTCAATGGGGCGGTGAGGATACCTCCTCGGCCCCTTACCCTCTCCCCAGCTCTTCATCCTGGAGTCCATATGCTGGGAGAGAAATTCCGTCTCCCAGCAGGCCCGGCATAGCCCCGACTTCTGCTCTTTCTCTCCGCTCACATCCAAAACTTCCCTTGAATAGCCCCGCCTGGGAACAATGGGGCTGTATATGGTAAACCAGGATGCACAGACGGCCTCAACTCCGAGGTCGAATAGGATTTGTATGGCCTTGAGAGCCGCATTCCCAACAATCCTATGATCCTCATGCTCATCAGAGTTCCAGCACACTGCATCGCTGCCGTGAGAATTGATATAGACCAGATCTCTGGAGTAGCCTTGAGCGGTGATATGGTCATAGATCTCCCGGGCCAGGCTTTCCGCTATGCTGCTGGTGAAGGCCTCTTCCCTCTGGCTTAAGGAGCCGTCTGGATAAAGAGACCCTCCGCCATAGCACAGCTGCCTTGCCTCCACATCCCTGCCAATCAGGTCTGCCACTCTGCTCCTCCAGTCCCTCCCCTCTCCAAATGAGGATGGATGTCGGGCGGGGTGCAGCGCCCATCCGGAATCATCGAATTCTATCCCGCAGCGCTTTGCCGCCAGATCTCTTGAATATTTATCTCTGGCCAGCTCGCTACCGTCAGGCGCTTTCCAGCTTACGGATTTCAGATCATTGATCTTCAGCCACGGTCGACCGGAATTCGGATCGTACGCCGATTCATAGGCATACTCCACCTCATCTGCGCCGCCATCGGTAACCACAACCCACATGAGGGGATGCCTTCCCAGGTTTAATTTGAACAAGGATCCCGACATGCCCACATCGATATCATCCGGATGGGCCCCGATATACACTGCTAGCCTGTCGTCCATTTTCCCTCACGGTTTTGGGCTGGATATCGCCGCACCTAAAGCCACCCATTTGTCTGGGATTTAAGTATTTGCAGTTGAGATCAAATTGATCCAGACATATTAAAATTCACTTTCCGTCCAGATCTGCTGGACTGGCCCGACCGGAGATGAAGACAGACCGGCTGCTATAAAGAGCCTGAACGAAAGGTACTTATTTGCCTGAAAACCTGTAAGCAGAAGAGGAGGGCACGAGATGCAGTTTGCAGAGTGGACTTATCCCCTGAGGAAGTTTGACGACATATACTATACCATCGAGCGGATAGTATACGGCAAGGGCGAGCTGAAGGGCTTTACCACAGATGATGTTTATAATAACCTGAGGGATAAGCGCTTTTTCCAGGATGCGCAGGACCTTGATCGCTATCTTATGGACAACGGCGCTAAATACAAGATAAGAAAGACGGAAGGGGCCTGGGAGCGCTATTATTAGATGTGCCAGCGCTGGCGCAGCATGCTAGCGCTTCACCGAGACTTTTTCTGCAAAATATATATTCATCTCATCGGTTCCCAGCTCCGCAAATCTGCCGGTGGCCAGGATGCTGTGGCTGTGCTTGAGAGGCGCGACCCTGACTCCGGTTGAGACCACTGAATCCGAGGGCAGATTTACATTCTCGCCGATTACCGCCACCAGGGAGTCGTTTATATCGTTTCCCAAGACGCTGTGCTCTTCAATGGTGGAGTGCCGGCCCACGATGCTGCGGCGTATGCTCACCATATGCTCGATATGAGAAAAGCTCATGATCATGCTATCCTTGATCTCGGCATTCCTTTCGATGAGGCTGGTGTGTCCGATATGGGAGTTTTCGACGCTCACCCCCTTCTCCAGCAGGCAGTTCCTGCCTATGGAGACATTGCCTATGAGCTTGATCTCTCCTGAATCCAGGAGCGGCTTTATCTTGGACAGTGTGCTGGGATGGATCCACTGGTTGGGCTGGTAGTGGTATTTGCGATCGAAGTGCCGGACCGCTCCGGAGAGACAGTCCATGGCCGCCTGATGCAGCCGCTCCGGCGTGCCGATATCGATCCAGTATCCTCTGATGGGATAGCCATAGACGGGATATCCGTTCTCGGTGAGGTAGGGTATCAGGTCTCCGCCGATATCACGGGCCCGGTCACCCATCTCAGATAAAACCTCGCGAATGCGAGGGGAGAAGAGGTAGAAGGCGGTATTGATCATCCGGCTGGGCTCGCTTCCTGCTTTGGGCTTCTCCACGAAGCCCTCTATGCGCATGTCCCCGTCCAAGCGGGCCACGCCGTACTGGGATATGCTCTCCCCCGGGGGCAGCTCCTTAAGAGCCACAGTCAGAACAGGCTGATGCTCTCTGTGAAAATCGACGAAGCTCTTGAGGTCGATATCAATGAGATTGTCTCCCGAGACCACCAGCAGATCGTCTTTGATATCGAAGTAGCTCATGCAGTAGCGCAGGGAGTCGGCGCTGCCCTTGTCGTCGTAAATGGGCTGGTAGCTAAAGTCCTGGTGATCGGTGATGCCCAGGCGCTTGAAGAAGCCCTCCCCGGCTTTGAAGTAGTTGCTCAGGTTGAGGGTATTGCAGGCCCCTTTGCTGCCCAGTATGAACCTGCGGCAGCCCTGACTGGCTAAAACTCTGAAGAGATTGGCGATGATGGCCGTGTCGCATAGCTCCACCAGCGGCTTGGGCTGGTCCAGGGTGAGGGGATATAGACGCGTACCTGAGCCGCCCACTGTGGCTAGGACCTGGGGAAACATAGCCATAGATTGGCCTCTAGCAAATATTAAGCCTATCGCTGCAGCTGCGGTCCCAAACTTGGCCTCTATGATTTCAGTATCCGCGCATGATCTTCATGATGATGCGGGCGATCATGAAGGCGAGCAGGAATAAGATGACGTAGAAGGCTATGGTCATTATGTCCATGAGGAACGGCTTGGAGTTTCTGGTTTATAGATTTGATCCAGCCTCTGTCCTCTCGGTCTTCATTGCCTTCGTCTTATCAATACATAGGGTTTGATTCTGTAGGGCTTGATTCTGCAAAAGATTGATCTCCCATCACCGCACCTACCCCTGAAGATAGATTAGAGGATCAGGTGGAGACATGAATCATAGCGAGGCCATTGAGAAGGCGAAGGATCACTTCGCTGCGCTTTTAAAGGCGCAGCTATTGCGCGTGGATCAGATCAAGGCGGGAGAGGACTGGGCCGACTACAGCCGCCTTATGCCCATAATCATCGGCGTGGTTGGGGGCGACGGCATCGGACCCTACATCACCGAGCAGGCGGTCCGGGTGCTCAAGTATGTGCTGGCGGATGAGATTGCATCGGGCAAGGTACAGCTGCGGGATATCCCCGGCCTGGACATTGAATCGAGGGTAAAAGTGATGAAGGCCCTTCCCGAGGATGTGCTGGCGGCATTAAAGCAGTGCCATGTCATATTGAAGGGGCCGCTTACAACGCCAAAGAAGGGGGACAAGTGGCCTAATCTGGAGAGCGCCAATGTCTCCATGCGCCGGGAGCTGGACCTCTTCGCCAATGTCCGGCCGGTCAAGGTGCCGGACCAGGGCATAGACTGGATCTTCTTCAGGGAGAACACCGAGGGAGAGTACGTCCTGGGCAGCAAGGGCTTTAATGTCACCGATGATCTGGCGGTGGACTTCAAGGTCATAACCACCCCCGGCTCGGAGAGGATTGTGCGCCTTGCCTTTGAGTATGCCAGTAAAAACGGCATCAAGAGGGTTTCCGCTGTGACCAAGGCCAATGTGATCAAGGCCACGGACGGCAAGTTCCTGGAGACGGCGAAAAGAGTGGCAGCCGAATATCCTGAAATCAATTTCGATGACTGGTTTGTGGATATCATGGCCGCCAAGCTGGTGGATGAGAAAAGGAGAAAGGATTTCAAGGTCATAGTTCTCCCCAACCTCTATGGCGACATACTCACCGATGAGGCGGCGGAGTTCCAGGGAGGAGTGGGCACCGCGGGAAGCGCCAACATAGGCAAGCGCTACGCCATGTTCGAGGCCATTCACGGCTCCGCTCCGCGCATGGTGGAGGAGGGGAGAGCCTGCTATGCCGACCCGGCCAGCATGATGAGGGCCTGCGTCATGCTGCTGCGCCATATTGGCTTTGCCCGGCAGGCGGCCAGGATGGAGATGGCTCTTGACATCTGTGGCCAGTGTG
>CALMJN010000028.1 GCA_937864385.1 uncultured Methanosarcinales archaeon
CCTTGGCCGCGGCGGCCCCGGACCCCGCGCCGGCAGGCGCGCAGGACGCGAAGTGCGATTTCGCCCCGATTGGCGATGAGGATCTTATTGAACATCCCCTGAGCTAAAGCGCTGCCAAGCTAAAACCTTTTTGGAAAGCCATTGGCGCGATTTTCTGATCTCTATCTTGCTCTCTTGATTTTCAGGCTAAAGTGGTTCATTCAGCACCAGAAAGAGAAAGACGGAAAGAGAGAAAACGGAGTTGAGCAAAAGCTAAAAATGAATAGCCTTTAATTATGCAGCATGAAACCCAGGGATTTGTCCAAAGAAGAGTGCTTGAGTATCCTCTCCGCCGCCAGATACGGCCGGCTTGCACTGGCCAAGGAGGATCGGCCTTATGTGGTGCCCATGTCCTATGTCTATGCCGACGGCAGGATCTATCTTCACTCCCGGGGAGGAGGTATGAAGATGGATTACGCTGCCGCCAATCCCAGGGTCTGCTTTCAGATAGACCAGCTGGACAAGGGACGCTGGTCTTCAGTCATCGCCTTCGGCACGGTCAGGCTCAGAGACGATATCGAGGCCAAGCAGAGGATGTTCGATGCCTTCATGGCCAAAGGCCAGGGCGGGCACGGGGGAAAGAAGTTCTCCCGCGAGGAGCTGGAGAGGATGCCCATGACCGTCTGGGAGATTGAGATCGAGGAGCTGACCGGGCGCGAGGGCGTCTGGTAGCCCTGTTTTGATGAATCAAGATTTCTTTTGAGGAAGATATGGCCCCGGCTATAAAATGGACGGAGAAGTACCGGCCCGCATCGCTCAAACAGGTACTGGGAAACGGCAAGGCGGTGGAGGAGCTCGGGGCCTGGGCGGATTCCTGGGAGAGGGGCAGGCCCATCACCGGGGCGGCCATACTCTACGGGCCGGCGGGGACGGGCAAGACCTCCGCAGCCCTGGCTCTGGCCGCGGAGAAGGACTGGGACTACATCGAGATGAATGCCAGCGACGCCCGCACCGCAGGCATGATCCAGAGGATCGCCGGGCCGGCCTCCCGCTCCACCACCTTCTCCGGCAGGCGCAGGCTGGTGATTCTGGATGAGGCGGACAATCTGCACGGCACAGCGGACCGGGGCGGAGCGGCGGCTATGCTGCGTCTGGTGCGGGAGACGGGCCAGCCGGTGCTCCTCATCGCCAATGAGTATTATGAGATCGACAAGGCTCTGCGGGATGCGGCCAAGGGGATACAGTTTCGATCCCTGCGGGCCACCACCGTGGCCCAGGCCCTGCGGGGGATATGCCAGGCGGAGGGAGGGGAGTGCGAAGCCGATGCACTCATGCTCATTGCCGAGCGGGCGGGGGGAGACACGCCGTCCGCCATAAACGACCT
>CALMJN010000029.1 GCA_937864385.1 uncultured Methanosarcinales archaeon
ATCATCTGCTCATCACGCACACTCTCGGAGAAGCTTCTCAGCGAGATCATGAGATAGCCGGAGAAGGCCATGCCTATCAGGACAAAGGAGAAGTAGTCGCCGCCGTAGGGCTCAAGGTATTTCGCGGCTGCGTCGCCCATCATCTTGGCGATGAAGTAGTAGGTTAATATGTTGAAGAGCATGAAGAACATTCTCAGGAAAAAATCGAACTTGTAGCTCATCTGCAGCAGATAGCCCCTCTTAATGAACCACCATGCCTTTTCCAATATCATTAGAATCCCTTCCTCTTCATGCCCAGCCCCAGGCCCCGCTTCCTCCCCCTGCGTGGCGTGAATGTGGCCGCAGAGCCGCTTTCCTCAACAAACGCCTTGCCGGTGTGAAAGGAGAAGACATCGCACAGGCTGCCTCCCCCGGTGAGGCTTCCTTTCAGCTCCGCCGGGCTGCCCTGGACCTTGATGCGTCCCTCGTCGAGTATGGCCACTTTGTCGCAGAGTTGCTCAGCCTCGTCCAGTTGGTGAGTGGATATGAAGACTGTCTTGCCCTTCTCTCCAACGATATGCTCCTTGATGAAGTCCCTCAGGCTTTTTGCAGCACTCGGGTCGAGGCTTCTCGTCGGCTCGTCCATGAAGAGGACAGCGGGGTCGTTTAAGAGACCCCGAGCAATGGCCATGCGCTGCTTCATCCCCGCCGAGTAGTTCAGGAAAGGCTCATCCGCCCGGTTCTTTAGGTGTACCACATCCAAGAGCTCCTCCACCCTGGCCTTGACCTTGGTTTGAGGCATATTATGAAGGGTGGCGAAGAATTGGAGGTTCTCTCTGCCGGAAAGCCTCCAGTAGAAGCTTCTCTCATCAGTGGTGACAAAACCGATGCAAGATCTGGCCTTCTGGCCCTCCTTTACCACGTCGTAGCCATTGACATAGGCATTTCCTTCTGTAGGCATGATCAGGGTGCACAATATCTTTATCAGAGTGGACTTGCCCGCCCCATTGGGCCCAAGGAGGCCCAAAACCTCGCCTTCTCGAACCTTTATGTTCACGCCGTCCAGTGTGGTTAACACATCTCTTTTTCCCGAATTCCTTATAACATCCAAGAA
>CALMJN010000030.1 GCA_937864385.1 uncultured Methanosarcinales archaeon
GCAAGCTCCTGCTCGGCAACCACCTCCGCTCCCTCCTCCAGCATCAGCTGCAAAAAGCCCTGGCCGAATCCCAGATTGAGGCATCTCTCATCGATCATAATTAAATCAAGCCTTCCAGACCACTGCCCGGCTGAGCATCTCGGAGAAGGCATCGAATACCGGTCTGTCGGAGGCAAACAGAAAATAGTCTGCTCCCACCTGGCGGCAGGCTTCCTGGATCTGATGGTTATGCTGGCTAAGCTTTTTCAGATAATCGCTTCTCTCCGCTTCCGTTATGCGGGTGATCACCGGCTCTCCTCCCTCCGGGTCCACGAATTTGATGTCTCCGCTATAGTCCAGCTCCATCTCCGAACGGGCCAGAACCTGAATTACCACCAGTTCATGCCCGGCCAGCCGGTAGATGGAGTATAGAGCGTCCTCGGTCTCCCCCAGCAGATCGGATATGAGCACCACCAGGCTGGTGGATTTGAGCAGAGAGTCAATCTGGTCCGCCACTGCTTTAAGACTGGTTCCCCCATGCGGCTTTGTGGCATCCAAATCCTCTATGCTCTGAAAGAGGCTCATTCTTCCTCTCTTGGGCTCTCCGGGGTAGAGCTTCTTGCAGAAGAGGGATATGGCATATTTCTCGTTGTCCGCAGCAGCGAGATAGGCGAATCCGGCGGCCAGACGGGAGGCAAAAGAGAACTTTCCCTCATAGTCCATGCTGGCGCTGCCGTCCAGGAGTATATGCACGACCAGGCTCCTCTCCTCCTCGTGCTCCCGGATATAGAGCTTCTCCGTCCGGCCGAAGACCTTCCAGTCCACCAGCTTGAAGTCGTCACCCTTGCGGTACTCTCGATAGCCTACAGGGCTTATACCGTGCCCAAGGCGAAGCGATTTTCGCCCGCCGCTGTAGGCAGTGGAGACCCTCTTTTTGACCAGCAGGGAGAACCTGTCCAGCTCCTGGAAGAATTCTGTATCCATGATTATTTCCTGAATTGTACTCAGAGGGAGCGGCTCTTGAGGAGGTCTGAGACAACCTGATCCCTGGTCAGCCCCTTCCTCTCTGCCTCAAATCCAAGGATGATCCTGTGCCTCAAAACGGGATAAGCCAATTTTTGCAGGTCCTCCTTGGAGACATAGTTCCGGCCTTGCAGGAAAGCCCTGGCCTTGCAGGATAAAATAAGGCCGATGGTAGCCCTGGGGCTGGCGCCGTAGGCCACTCCCGGCCAGCTCCTGGTGGCCAAAACCAGTTCCACCACCGCAGACTTGATCTCATCGGAGACGGGAATGTCCCGGCAGAGCTGCTGGAGAGCCAGGAGCTCCTCCTTGCCGACGACCGTCTCCACCTCCGGCTCGCTTCTGACCGTGTATCTCTCCAGTATCTCCATCTCCTCTTCCTTGCCGGGATAGTCCAGCAGGATCTTGAGCAGAAACCGGTCCAGCTGAGCCTCGGGCAGGGGAAAGGTCCCCTCCATCTCTATGGGATTTTGGGTGGCCAGTATGAAAAAAGGCCGGTCCAGAAGGTAGGTCTTGTTTCCCACCGTCACCTGCTTCTCCTGCATGGCCTCGAGAAGGGCGCTCTGGGTCTTGGGAGAGGCCCTATTGATCTCGTCTGCCAGGACTATATTGGAGAAGACCGGCCCCGCCTCAAAGCGAAAAGACTTGCCCGACTCGGTTTCTTCTATGATGGTGGTGCCGGTGATGTCTGCGGGCATGAGGTCCGGCGTGCACTGAATCCTGCTGTAGTCCAGGCCCAAACAGGAGGCGGTGGTCTTGACCAGCAGGGTTTTGGCCAGGCCGGGATTGCTCTCCAGCAGGGCATGGCCGCCGGCCAGCAGGGAGATCAAGAGCTGCTCTATGGCCATATCCTGGCCCACGATGACCTTATCGATCTCTTTTCTCAGCCTCTTGAAGATCTCCGGGGAGCGGCTGTAGATATCTCTCAGATCCTCCGACATTCTTTCTCCTTATCTTTTCAGTTACGGAAGGGGGTTTTCGTCTAATTATATCTTTTCCCCTGGGCCGCCCTGGTCCCCCTGGCCAGATTCTCTGACTAATCATACTCCATATTCCATATCGACGGCCAGGAGACACTCAGAGAAGGTTCTGGCAGCTGATTGCAGATCGAGCCCACTGCACCAATTTTAGCTCAATCTCCGGAAACAGAAAAGGCTTATAGGGGAGAGTCAAGTGATGCAGATGTAATTGATCTTCATCCTGCTCTCTCCCGATTCCCGCGCTACATTTCCCATCTAAAGATCAATTTCAGACCGGCTTTTCCGCCTTGGCCAGACCGCTCTCCACAGCATCCCGGATGATATAGCCTCCCACGTGGAGCACTGTGTCACCCAGCTCACTGTCCCTCTCCATGGAGCCGGTGCAGGGATAAGAGTGGTGGGCCTCGGATATCCTCTCTCTCAGATCGGGCTGGTCCGGCTCCAGGCCCAGCAATTTCTTGGCCACAAACCAGGTGGAGCCGCAGGGTGCGCTTCGGACCACATTGGCGGCGAGGATGGAATGCTTGCCCTCCCGGCTCTTCTGCAATGTGAACTCAATGACCGGATCGCCGATCTTGGCCTCTTTCAGGAAGCTGGATATTACCGGCTTGGCCGGATCGGGGCGGAGAGCGCAGAAGGGCTTGGCAAAGGCCGCCTCCATTCCCAGTTCTGCCGCCTTCTCCTCCACCTGCTTTCTCTGGCCCAGGGGCATTTCTCGGGGTGACTCCGAGCCGCCGATGATGCCCTTTACCCCTGCCTCCTTGAGCTTGGGAAGCATGCCGTAGAGGATATCGGGATGAACATTGACCACAATGGCTATTTCTGCGGCAGGGATATTCTGAGGCAGCAGCGGCTCCACATCGTCTATAAAGTCACCTAAAGATGCCGGATCTGGCATCTCCACCAGCGCCACTATATCCTTGCCCAGATCCGGGGCCACATTGCGGCACTGAGTGCAGGCCTCTCCACATGAGATGCAGAATCCGGAGTAATTGACCAGATTGCCAGCAACGCGACTGCCGAACTCGCCACTATAAAATATTATGACCTTCATGATATCACCAATTGCCTCATTCTTTTGCTGTGGAACCATTGATCATACATATGAACTTCTGGAGGGGGATATCCTTTCCCGACTCTTTTATTGCCTGGGAGACAAGCCAAACCAGATTGGAGCAGCAGGGAACCTCCATATGCAATACGGTTATCTCCCTTATATCATTGCAGCGCAGGATTTCAATCAATTTCTCCAGGAACGGCGGGCTCTCATCCAGCTTGGGACAGCCGATGAGAACCACCCTGCCCTTGATGAATTCAGAGATGGAGGTAGAGGCAAAGGCAGAGCAGTCAGCGGCTATGAGCAGCCTGGCATCTTTAAAGTAAGGAGCATCGGTGTGGGCCAGTCGCATCTGTATGGGCCAGCTGCATAGCTGGGAAGATTCATCCAGCGGCCGCATATGACGCTGGGGCCCCTCTCCCGAGGCTTTATGGAAGGCTGCATTGCACTGGGATATGGGCATGGACTGTATTGTGGAAGTCTTATCCTTTGCCGATTCCTCCTGGTGGCTCTTGGATTGACTCAGATTCGCTCTGGCTGCCTCTTCATCAAAAGCCTTGGCCTCCCTCACCTCAATGGTCAGAGCGCCAGTGGGGCACTCCCCGATGCAGGCTCCCAGGCCATCGCAAAAAGCATCGCTGACCACGCGGGCCTTTCCATCTGTCAGCTTTATCGCCCCCTCGGAGCAGGCGATTATGCAGCTGCCGCAGCCGTTGCACAACAATTCATCTATCCTGATTATCTTTCTCCGGACCAATTTTCCATCACCATCCGCCATCTTCTTGACCTTAAAATCGCATTGGCTTATCTCCCCCTCATCTTTGAGGGGAAGATAAGCCAATCGCCAGATACATAGACAGATTTCATCCCAGCATCTTCTTTATATCCTCATCAGGGGTGCTGATGAGCCGGATGTCGTATTTATCCACCAGTATCTTGAGCATATCCTCGTTGATCCATCCGGGCACAATCGGACCCAGATAGATGCCTTTTATGCCCAGGGCGAGGAGAGACCAGAGTACGGCTACCGCCTTCTGTTCCATCCAGCTGACGACCAGGGTCAATGGCAGATCGTTTACTCCTATCCCGAATAGATCGGCCAATGCCTGGGCTACCTCTAAAGCTACAATGGCATCATTGCACTGCCCCAGGTCGATGAGGCGGGGGATGCCCTCGATGTCTCCCAGATCCAGGTCGTTGAAGCGGTATTTTCCGCAGGCCAGGGTGAGGATGACTGTGTCCTTGGGCAGCTTCTGCACGAACTCCCGGTAGTAGTCCCATTTTCGGGATGGTCCGTCGCAGCCTCCTACAAGGAAGAACCTCTTGATCTTTCCCGCCGTCACCAACTCTTTGATCTTGGCGGCATGGCCCAGCAGGACGGAGGTGGAAAAGCCGGTGGTGAGAACATACTCGCCAGGCGCATCGGGCAGCTCCGGCAGGGATCGGGCTTTAGCGATAACCTCGGAGTAATCATAGCCGTCGATGTGCTGCACTCCTGGAATGTAGACCGGGCCGGTGGCGAACATTCGATCCCTGTACTCCTCCCTGGGGATGAGGAAGCAGTTGGAGGTGCCCAGAAGGGCCATGGGATAATTGGCAAAGAGCTCTCTCTGATCAAACCAGGCTTTGCCCAGGTTTCCGGCCAGGTTCTTGAACTTTCGAAGCCCGGGGTAGCCGTGGGCGGGAAGCATCTCCGAGTGGGTGTAGACGAATACATCCGAGCCCTCCACCTGCTCCAGGAGCTTATGCAATGAATGCATATCGTGGCCGGTTACCAGGATGCCGTGGCCTTTGACCGTGCCGGTTCTCACCTGGGTCGGCGTGGGCTCGCCAAAGGTATCGATATGGGCCTTCTTGAGCAGCTTCATGGTCTTGATATTCATCTCTCCCGCCTTGACCGCCAGGTTCAGGAACTCCTGGGGGTCGAAGTTGACATTGGTGAGGGTAGAGAAGAAAGCCCGCTCTATGAATGCGTCCACCTCCGGATCGGTATAGCCCAGCTCCCGGGCGTGGTAGAGATAGGCGCTTATGCCCTTGATGGCAAAGAGCAGATTGTCCTGCAGTCTTGCCACGGTAGCTTCCTTTCCGCATACTCCTTTTATGGTGCAGCCTGTGCCGCCCGCCGTTTGGGAGCACTGATAGCAGAACATGTCCAGCTTTTCTTTGGCAGCCATTTAATTGTCCTCCAATTTCAGTGATTGTCAATATGGTGCATATCAGTCAATTCTAATTTTCAGGCTTTTCCTGCCCTGCAGTATTATTAAGATACCAAAGTATTTAGCCTGAGATGTTTCTGGAAAGATACCATGCAGGAAGGATGCACCGTCAATCTTACCGTCAAGTACATCGCCAGAAAATGGACCTTGCTCATTCTCCTGGAACTATATAAGGGAAAGAATCATACCAGGCGATTCTCAGAGCTGAAGAGCTGTCTATACGGCATCACCCAGAAGGTGCTCTCCGCCCGACTGAAAGAGCTGGAGCGGGAGGGGCTGGTGGAAAACAAAGTGGACAGCAATAGCTTCCCAGTCCGGAGCGACTACACCCTCACCGAGAGCGGCCTGGAGATAATCGAGATCATCAAGGATCTTAAGCTATGGGCTCTGAAATGGAAGATCAGCAACATCGAGTGCGGCAGTCAGGACTGCAGCAGATGCGTTTTATAAGATTTCAATTCTACCTGTGGCTGTATTTCCGGTGAGAGAGCGCATTTCAAACCGACAGCACCTTGCCGTGCCTGTCGATCTTTCCCTCGGAGATGCGGGTAGAGCTGATGCGGATGCTGTCCTGAGCCATCTGGTATTCGATCAACGAGATCTGCAGTGGCTTTAAATTCCGCTTGGCCCGCAGGCGATTGATCTTCTCCGCCATGGGCAGGGTCTCCGGTGAGACCACAATATAGTCAAAGTCCTCATAAATGGATGGGCCGCACTGATCATCGATCTTGGTTACGCGCACGTTGCTTGCGCCAAAGCAGATTCTCACTACCGATCTTAATTTATCCGCCCTGGCCTCGAAATCCCGCACAGGCCTCTTGCGGCTGGCCCGGGCCATCTCGTCGGAGGTCAGGCCAATGATCACCTCTCCACCCCGGCCCAGCTCAAAGGCTCGCCTGAGCAGGGCGATATGACCGTCATGAATGGGATCGAATGTACCTCCGACTGCAACCCTGGCCATACAGGCCCGCCAATGAGGGGTACGGTATAAGTACTTGGCGGCAGCACGATGCGGTCAGGGCTTGGATTGGATTCTCCGGACCCTATAACGCTCTAAAATTCTGGCCATGATGCGGCTGGAACCGCAAAGAGCGCATGGCTCGCGCTCGGTGATGCGCACCACCCTGCATTGCAGGCCGCGGCGAAAGAGCTCCTCTTGCAGCAGATCCTCGTCGAAATGCTGATCGTACCCGAGGGTGATCACATCCGGTCGGAGCTGCTCGATGGTCCGGAAGATGTCCTTCTCCTCTCCCAGTATGGCCCGGTCCACCACCTTCAGCGCTGCTATCATCCTTCGCCTCTGCTCCTCGGGGAGGATGGGCTTGGGCTTGTGGCGAACATTGACATCCCTGGCCACAATCACCACCAGCTCGTCGCCCAATGCCCGGGAACGCTCCAGGTAAAGGACATGGCCGGGATGGAGGAGATCAAATGTTCCTGTGGCTACAACTAAAGTCACAGCCTATCCCTGAATCCCGGATCTAGATCACCATCGAGCTCATCATCGAATAAATCGTCATCAAAGCCATCGTCCTGGAAATCCACATCCAAAACGTCAAGATCGCGCCGTTTTCCCGCGCCGTCATAGCAGATCCAGCTTTTTTCATCAAAGGGGGGACCGACGATGAGATGATAGTCGCCGGTGCGGGAGAAGAAGATCAGATCCGGATCGGACGGGCGGAGATCGCCGGAAGGGTGGCTGTGGGCTGAGCCGGCCACAGACATGTTAGGCAGCATATAGAGGCGTACCAGAGCGCTCATGCGGGAGCTTTCTGTGCCGGGAAGTATGAGCACATCGCTGATGATATCCCCCTCCACTGACAGCAGTCCGGCGAACTCATTCGGCTCTGAGGAGCGGGAGGCCTCCAAAATGAAATGCAAGGTATCGCGGGCAATTCCTCTAACCTTTTTCTTCTTCATAGAATATCACCTCTGCAAACGCTTTATGTCGCCTCGGCCGCCCTCTCAGGCCGCAGATGAATGCAATCGCCAGCCAGGATTCTTCTTCTATCCCCGCCTTGCTCCAGGATCAGAGCGCCATCCTGGTCCAGATCCAAGACCTGTCCTATGAGCTCGCCCTCTGCAGAGCTTATCCGTACTCGCTTTCCCAGGGTCAGCGAGCGGCTGCACCACTCCTCATAGAGCTCATGGCTTTCCATATCATCGAGCGCCTGCTCCATCTCATTCAGGATTGCGGCGATAAGTGCGCATCGGTCTATGCTCCTTCCCAGCCGCGCCGCCAGGGAGGTTGATCTCCATTGGCTTGGAAAGGCGGCAGTGTCATTATTGGCATTAAGCCCCACTCCCACCACGGCATAATCCAGCCGGTCCACCTGGGCTCCCAGCTCCGTCAATATGCCGCAGAGCTTCTGCTCCTGGATCAAGATGTCGTTGGGCCATTTGATCCCTGCCTCCAGTCCCAGCTGGCAGACGGCCCGGCAGATGGATACACATGCGGCCATGTTTATGCGGTAGACCCAGGAGAGGGGGATGTTCGGCCTCAAGACAAGGCTCATCCAGATCCCTCCGGGAGGAGAGGCCCAACCCCGGGAGAGCCGGCCCCGTCCCTCCTTCTGGGTCTCGGCCAGGATGATGCTGCCACTCTTCCGCTGGCCGATTGAAGAGAGAGCCACCGCATTGGTGGAAGAAGCCTCCGGCAGTATCAAGATGTCCCTTCCCAGCCAATTTGTGACCAGATCCTTCTTTATCCGGCCGGCATCCAGCAGGTCCGGCTTTTCCGTTAGGAGGTAGCCCCGGCGGGTGGAGGAGGCGATCTTGTATCCTCTCAGGCGGAGGGCCTGGATCTGCTTCCATACGGCAGCCCGGGAGATCCCCAGCCTCCTGGCCATATCCTCCCCTGATACCCACTCTCCTGGCACTAAAAAAGATAGGGCATCTGCAGCTGGCAAACTCAGCTCTTCTCCCCTGCCTTCTGGCGGCTGAGATAGGATCCCACGGCTGCGGCTATGGCCGCAACCTGGCGGTTGTCTGCACCCAGAGCGGAGGCGAGGGTCATGCCCTTCTCGTAGTCCTCTATGGCCACGGCTTTGACCGCCTCCACTATGTTCTCCTCTTTGATGAAATGGGTGTTTATGTCTCCGCTTCTAAACCTCCTGTTGCGCAGAACTGCTTTGTGGAATATGATATTGGTGTTTACACCGGTGATGATGTACTCATAAAGGGCCCGCTCCATCCTGGCTATGGCCTCTTTTCTGTCTTTGCCGTGAGCTACCAGCTTTGATATCAAAGAGTCGTAGTAGGGAGGTATGACGTACCCGGGGTAAACACCGCTGTCCACTCTGATGCCCGGCCCGCCCGGACTGCGGTAGCGCTTGATCTTGCCCGGAGAGGGGGCGAAGTCGTTGAGGGGATCCTCGGCGTTGATGCGGCACTCGATGGCCCAGCCATTGATCTTCATGTCGCTCTGGTCGTATTCCAGGGGGTGGCCAGCGGCAACCAGAATCTGCTCTTTGGCCAGGTCCACTCCGGTGACCATCTCGGTGATGGGATGCTCCACCTGCAGGCGGGTGTTCATCTCCAGGAAGTAGAAGTCTCCCCGGGAGTACATGAACTCCACTGTGCCGGCGCTGGCATAGCCGATAGCCTTGGCAGCTTTGACTGCGATGGAGCCCATCCTCTGGCGCAACTCCTCGGTCATGACGGGCGAAGGGGACTCTTCTATCAGTTTCTGGTGGCGGCGCTGGATGGAGCACTCCCGGTCTGAGACATAAATGGTCTTTCCATGATTGTCGGCCAGG